>CAYYCA010000052.1:0-6871 GCA_964470265.1 uncultured Fimbriimonadales bacterium
AAGCGTCCATTCTGACTTTCTGTGCGCCACGCCCCGATTTCTTAAACAGTCTCTAAGCGGCGTCACAACTCATAATGGCTCGCCGTCAGGTTGAACTCCAGTCGCTTGCCCGCGCGCTCCACCGTCAGCTTGAGCGGACGCCCGACCTTCGTGTAGGAGAGCCGGTCCACCAGCTGCTTCTCCGTCCATGTCGCCGGCGATTGCCCATCGATGAGCAGGATCTTATCGCCCGCCTTAACGCCCGCCATGTCCGCGTCGGACATCGGCATCACCCAGCGCACGATTAAGTCCTTGCCCTGCTTGCGCCACCAGATTCCGTAGCCTGCGTTATCGGCGGCGCGCTCTGCTTCCGTGTTCGGTTGCCACACCATCTGCTCCCGGAAATAGTTGTAGGTCACCTTGTAATGGCGCATAATCGGCACGCCGAGCAAGCCATAGCGCGTTTGCAACGCCGTCACCGAGTCGGAACGCGCGTTCTCCGAGAGCTTGTGATAGGCGTACACCGAGCCGAACTGCAAGGGTCCCAAGCGCATGCGATGGATACGGTAGACCAGCAGGTCGCCCGTGAAGAAGCTGTAATCGTCGCCCTCAAAGAACTCGCCCAGCCGCTTGTACCACTGCTCCACCGTGAGGGACGGTCCATCGTTCTTGTCGTGCTTGTAGGACGGCGGGAGCAGGTTCACCGACGCGCCCGTGTCGACAATCATCCGTATGGGCTGCTCCTTCTGCCCGACGGTCATCGTCACCAGCACATGGTCGCCCGCCATCTCAAACGGGATGACTGTGCCTTCGGGCATTGGAGCGTCGTGCGGCTCGAAGGTAATCGTGCGGTCGGCGAAGTTTACGGTGGTCTGGAACGCGGCGATGGTTTCGCGTCCCAGCAGTCCAATCACGCGCTTGCCGTCGATAGCGTCGTTGCCGAGCGGGGTGCGCGAGACCGCGCCGCCGCTAATCACGATGTCGCGCACTTCCGCCTCGCCGACCTTCAGGCTCTTCACACGCACGCGATACGAGGGGAACGCACCGTAGACCATCGTCGCCCAGTAGTCGCTGTTGGGGATTTTCTCCAGCCCCGCCTCTTTCACGATGGAGTCGTCGATCCAAGTGCTGGACGCGCCCGTATCGTAGATAATCCAGTAGGGTCCTTTGCCGTTCAGGTAGATTTGCACATAGAGCGAGTTCGTTTTGAATCGGAAGGGCACTTTAACAGGCAGGTTGTCGCGCACGGCGGGCGAGGCTCCGTGGGGTGGTCGCTGGAAGCGCGAGTCTTCCAGCTCGGTCGAGGCGTCCATCGATTTGAGAAAGTGGGTCGCCACATGCGCCCCGTCGCGGTAGAGGCGCATTTCGAGGGGCATCAGCACATCGCCCTGTGGGGTCGCCATCGCGCGGAAGCCGTGAAACACGATTCCGACACGCCCAACTTTGTCAGTTTCATAGTCCACTTGCTGGTGTTCGATGCCCACAATCTGGTTCTGGTCGTTGAGGAAGCAGTGGAGTTTATTGTCGGGTTTCTTAGGCAGGTTGCGCTGATGGTCGGGTTCGGGCAGCTGCACGGTGATTCGGTAGGCGGGGCGTCCATCCGGGAGTTTGCTCTCCTCGCCGCCGACGAGCGTCCCCGCCGAGAGCCAGTGCGGTATCTGCACAAAGTGCGTGTAGGTCGCGTCTTTCAGCCCCCACTCCTCTTCCTGCGCGATGCTGGAGCTGAGGTACTCGTTTTTGCGCCAGCCTCGGTGGCCGTCGAAGCCGACGATGAACTCGTCGTCGCCGTATTTGATTTCGGAGACGCGCTTCGTTCCCCGCAGGTACAGCGTATACTTTGCTGCGCTTTTCCCGCCGTATTCGCTGGTAATCTCGTACTCCAGTTTCACGCCGCGTTGCGCGAGAGCGCGATAGGCGTCGCCGCCGTGTTGCTCAATCGCCTGCTGGAATCGCGTCGCGGCGTCGGTAGCGAACGCCGAACTGAGCAGAATCCATACGCCGAGAACCCCACAAATGCGCTGCATACGGATACCTCCGTACTAAGGATACCCGTTCAGGCAGTGTGGCGGTTTCGGAGACGTTTAGTCGTCGCCCTCAGCCCCGCTCCCGTGTAAAGGAGAGGGGCTGAGGTGAGGGCAAAAGGAAATGTGTTATGCTCGCGCCGCGATGAGTTCCTCGTCCAACTCGGCGAGGTCCATAAAGTAGCGCGGCGCTTCGCCCTTGAGCTTGCTTGCCAGCAGTCGCTGAATCGACAGGCGCAAATCGGCGGGCTTGATTTCGCGCAGCACCACCTCAAAGAAGCCCATCACAATCAGCGCCTCGGCAGCGGCAGGGTCAATCCCGCGCGAGCGCAGGTAGAACAGCTCGTCGGGCTGAATAGGCCCCACCGTCGCGCCGTGCGTGCAGCGCACCTCGTTCGCGCCAATCTCGAGGTTCGGGATGGTGTACGCCTGCGCCTCGTCGCTCAGCAGCAGGTTGCGGTTGGCTTGATAGGCGTCGGTATGCTGCGCTTTCGGATGCACGCGAATCATGCCCGAAAACACGGACACTGCCTCGTCGTACAGCGCGCCTTTATATAGCAGGTCGCTGGAGGTGTTGCCAACGCGATGGTCTTGCAGAGTGCGGAAGTCGAGATGTTGTTTGCCGTCGCCGAAGAACAGCCCCAGCGGACGCGCCTCTGCGCCGGGTTCGGTCATCAGGTGCTGCAGCACGGTGCGCCCCAGCTTCGCGCCCAGCCCCACATTCAGCGACAGCACGCGCGAGTCGCGCCCTTGCTCATAATCGACGCTGCTGATGAACAGGCTCGCGCGCCCCATCCGCTGCATCAGCGTATGGCGCAGCTCACTGTTGGGCTTGTTGAACACCTCCACCGCGCCGAGGACGAACACAGGCGCATCCTCAGGGGAGAAAAACGATTGCACGATGTTCGCCGCACTGCCCGATTCACATACAATCACCGTGTGCGGCAGGTGCAAGCCGGGCGTTTCGAACCAGTGGATAATCTCCATCACGCCGTCCACCTGCACATTGCGCGGGATGTAGACATAAAGCCCGCTGTCCCACGCGGCGGTGTGCAGTTCGGTGAACTTGTCGCCGGGGATGGGCGCGAGGCGTCCCAAATCGCGCTCCAGCAGCTCAGGGTTCTGCGTTAGCACTTCGTGCAGGTCGCGCACCTGTACGCCCTGTTCGCGCAGCGCATCGGGGATGTGCGCCTCGAAGCCGAAGCCCGCGCGATGATACACGCGCACGACCGGATTTTCTGTGAGGAACGGGGGCATCTGCGCGGGGGCGTCGCCGCGCGGGGCGTCGCTCCACGCAACCGCCGTGTAGTCTTCCAAGTGCAAAGTGGTAATGTCGGTGTAGCGCCAGTCCTCCTGTTTGGGCGAGGGGAGCGGCAACTGGAGAAATCGGTCGTAGGCTTCCAGGCGTCGCTGGATATGCCATTCCGGTTCGCCATGGGCGCGCGCCTGCTGCTCAATCCGCTCGCGCGTCAGCCCCTGCGGAACATCCTTGAGAACCTCCGTCGTCATTCGTAGAGCCTCCTGAATCCTTAGCGTGGCTAAATTATGGCACATTCAGGAGGCGAAAGTCAACAGGGGCGTTCCGTAATCAGCCGCGCGATTCGCTCAGCGATGACTTCGAGCATCGCCTCGTCCGACTCGTCGAACGCGCCCACTTCCGTACCGTCCACATCAATCTGACCGAGGATTTTCCCGTTGCCGGGATGGCGAATCAGCACCACGATTTCCGAGCGCGTTTCGAGGTTGCAGGCGAGGTAGTTGCTCAGCGTGCGCACATCCTCGATAATCTGGTTCATGTTCTCGGCGACGGCGGTTCCGCACACGCCGCGCCCGACGGGAATACGCACATGCTCTGTCGGCGGTCCCACATAGGGTCCCAGCACCAGCTCGTTGCCCTTGAGCCAGTAAATGCCCACCCAGTGAAAGTGGGGCAGGCGGTCGTGCAGGTACTGCATCAGGTTCTGGAGGCGCTCCGGAACGGGTTTATCGGACGCCTCCAGAATCGTTTCCGCTTCCAGAATCACTTCAGTCGCCAGCGCGTCGTCGACCATCGGATCGGTTCGCCTCCTTTAGTTAGACGGGGAACTCGCCTTTTTCGGCTCCCACTTCTCCAGCACGACGGCTTTCTCGATGGTGTCGCCGATACGCACCTGATCGATGATCTCGATGCCCTCGACGACTTTGCCGAAGATGATGTAGTTGCCGTCCAGCTGGGGCAGGTCTTCGAGGCAGATATAGAACTGGCTGCTGGCGCTGTCGGGGTCTTGGGCGCGCGCCATGCCAAT
Organism: uncultured Fimbriimonadales bacterium; assembly: GCA_964470265.1. GTDB lineage: Bacteria > Armatimonadota > Fimbriimonadia > Fimbriimonadales > GBS-DC > GBS-DC. The sequence continues at coordinate 4,286 of CAYYCA010000052.1, forward strand.
CGCGCCGCGCTTGTGCTTGAGGTTGTTCGGTTCGAACTTGATGTTCTTGCCTGAACCGCCGGTACCCAGTTGCGGATGTCCCATCGGCAGCGTCCTCGACTGCGGGTCGCCCGCCTGAATCACGAACTTCGGCACGACGCGATGGAAGCGGATGCCGTCGTAAAAGCCCTCCTTGACCAGATTGAGAAAATTCTCGCTGGTTTTGGGGGCTTCTTTCAGGTCTAACTCAATAATCAGGTCGCCCTTGTCCTTGATGGTCATTTTTACATAAGCGACTTGCGCCTTCTGCTCCTTCTGGTTCGTAGAGGTCTCCTTCGCGTTTTCAGCGGGTGGCGCGGGCGGCTGCGGCGTCTGTTGTGCGGCGATTTCCGACGGCGTTTCGGTGTTCGCCTGGGTCTGCTCCACCGACTGCGACTGACAGGCGCAGAGCGTCAGCGCCAACACTGGCAGCATCCAGCGGTTCAAAAAGTGCGTTTTCAGGCTCATAGCGTCTCCCTCCGTTGAAGCGTCCTATTGTACCCTACTGGCTCAGCAGCCGTTGCCGAAGTGGAACAGCACTTCCAGCAGGTCGGCGTCGTCGATTACGCCGTCGCGGTTCAGGTCGGCGCGGTTCGCGCTGGTTTCGCCGAAGCGGAACAGCACCTCCAGCAGGTCGGCGTCGTCGACGCAGTCGTCGCCGTTCACATCACCCTGCAGGCGGGGGGCGTTCGGCATCGGGCGAATGCGCGGGCGGAAGTTCGGCGGCAGGTAGGGCAGGCTCGTCATCCAGAACTCCGGCGCGAGTATTGAGCTGCGCAGCCGAAACTCGCTGAAATAGACCGTGTTGCCCGGATTGAAGTTGCTCCACGGCAGCCCCGTCGCCAGTTTGTACCAGAGATTGCCGCTGCGGTCGGTCATCCGCTGCCCGCCATAGAGCCACGAGCCGTCGTTCGAGTAGTAGACATGCACTTCCACCACCTGATAGGTCGTCGCCAGCTCGCCGCCGAGCGACGCCTGACCGAGAAACTCTTGCATCACGGCGGTCGGCATGGGCGGCACATTCGGGTAGTTGCCGTCGTTTCGCAAATGGCGTCCAATCCAGAAGCGGGTCGCCGCCTCTACGCGCGCCTCGGCGAAGTCGCGGTTATCGAAGGTCTCATAGGGCGGCGGCAGGTTCAGCGTGAACAAGCCGTGATCCCAGTTCGGAATGACCACGATCCGATGCCGGTCGCGGTTCGGGAAGGCGTTGAAGGTGTCCAGCGTGCTGTCGATAGGGAAGAACTCGTCCTGTGCGCCGTTGATGAGCATCACGGGCGCGTGTTGCGTGCGCGCCTGGTGGAGGGGGTCTACCGTGTCGCAGAGAACCTGGAACGGCGCGGAGCGGCGCGACAGCCCGCAGGCGCGCAGCAGGTGGTTCATCCAGCCGTCGTTGTCGGCGGCTTTGCGCAGCCCGCCCGTCCCACTCACGGCAATCGCACAGCGCAAGCGGTTATCGAAGCCGTTCACATTCAGTGTCGCCATCGCGCCCGCGCTGTAGCCCGACATGCCGATGCGGTTCGGGTCGGTGGCGGGCAGCGTCGTGAGAACCGTAATCGCACGGCTGCCGGCTACCGCGTGGCTCCAGAACCACGAGCCGCGCGGGTCGGGAATTGTGTCAAACAGCAGGCGCGGTTCGAACGGGCGTCCGCCCGACTGCCCGCAGCCGGGACCGCTGTAGTAGAGCGCGGCGACGCCGTGCTGCGCCGCGAAGCGCGCCGCCGCACTCGCCTCCGCCTGCGCGCCCAGCCCGTGCGCCAGCACCACCGCCGCGCCATAGCTGAGTGAAACCGGACGCGCGTAAAACGCCTGAATCGGAATCGTCTGCAGCTGCCCGTTCACGCACTCCCACGAGTTGTATCGCAGTTCGGTCATCTGAATCTGCTGCACGCCCACCAGTTCCGTCCACTGACGAACAATCTGCACATTCAGCGTGCTGGCATCGTTGAGCATGCTCTGCGGGGGCCAGAGCGGTTGCGCCTGCGTCGCCGTCAAAGCGAGCAGCGCGGCAAGTCCCCAGAGAACCTTAGCCATCAGCGGAGCCTCCTTTCGGCGTCTGCCGAATGAAGTGTACCTCGATTCGGGGTTCCGTGCGCCCCTATGGGACGACTGCACTACAGCAAGACGCGCCTGATATGCTCCCACCCCGCCGCCGAAAGCAATCCTTCTACAGTGTCTACCGTCTCTGAGTGAGCAACGCTGATGACTAACCCTCGGGAGGAAGCCCACTCCCACTCATATCCCTGTTCGTGTAGAGTGTCCACAGCCTGTAGCATTGCTTCTGAGACCGCCTGCTCGCTCCAGACCCACAGGGAGTACGCGGTAGACCTTGTACCCTGCAGGAAGTAGCTCAACGACGCTAGGCACACTTACTCCGACCCATTTTGAGCCATCTGTCTCTCGAAACATTCCTGCACGCGTCGCCACATTCCAGGAGCATCCTTAGCGTCTAATCCCTGAATCCCTTTGTACCAGTCGTCACGCCAAATACCCACCTGACCTGACCAGAACGAATACCACCACTTATGGTCTGTCCGCTCTGCGGACGCTTTCAGAATGGTGTATAACGCT
>CAYYCA010000052.1:6971-10253 GCA_964470265.1 uncultured Fimbriimonadales bacterium
AACTAGGGTTCATCGAACCTGGTCTCAAGGAGCGCGAAGGTCTTTGAAGTCCCCGCCAACGACTGCTCGACAATCGCGGAGTCCGTGAGGTATAATCCCTGCCGTGCGCTTCTGGCGACTGAAAAAGGCGGGCGTCCACCTGCCCATTCGGAACAAGCAGTTAGCCGCGCAGGCCCTCACTCATCGCTCACATACGGAAGGCGAACTGTTGGCGAGCAACGAACGCCTTGAGCTGCTGGGCGATGCGGTGGTGGGCTTGGTGATTGCGGAGTATCTGTATCTGCGGTATCCGCAGTGGGATCAGGGGCAGCTGTCGAAGGCGCGGGCGAGCATCGTGCGGGCGAGTGTGCTGTGCGAAGCCGCCAAACGCGCCGGCATCGCAGGGCTGCTGCGCCTAAGTCCAGCGGAAGAGGCGTCCGGCGGACGCGAGCGTCCCTCCATCCTTGCCGACGCCTTCGAAGCTGTGGTGGGCGCTATCTACCTCGATTCGGGCTACAAAGCCGCGCGGGATTACACCCTGCAACATCTGCAACCTGAACTGGAAGCCCTCGAAACAGGCGCGATGCCCATACAGGACTACAAATCGCTGCTGCAGGAGCGCACGCAGGCGTGGTGGCGCATCACCCCCACCTACGAGGTCGTGGAAGAGACGGGCACGCCCCATAACAAAACTTTCGTCGTGCGCGTCAAACTGCGCGACCTGGTCGCAGGACAGGGCGTCGGACCCAGCAAGAAGCAGGCGGAACAGAACGCCGCCGCCCACGCCCTACAATACACCGAACAGAACAGGAGGCAATTAGATGAAACCTTCGGCTACGGCTGAAATCGGCGTCTTCGGAGGCTCAGGATTCTACTCGTTTCTGGACAAAGTGGAGGAAGTGAAGGTCGACACGCCCTACGGTCCGCCCAGCGATACGATTTCGATAGGCGAGGTGAACGGGCGGCGCGTGGCGTTCCTGCCCCGACACGGACGCAAACATACAATCCCCCCGCATAAAATCAACTACCGCGCGAACCTGTGGGCGATGAAGGAACTCGGCGTGCAGGCGATTATCAGCCCCTGCGCCGCAGGCAGCCTGCAACGCCATGTGAAACCCGGCGACTTCGTGGTGGCAGACCAGTATGTTGACCGCACCCACGGACGCGCTGACACCTTCTACGAGGGTCCCACCGTCCATCATGTTTCGCCCGCCGACCCCTACTGCCCCGTGCTGCGCCAGATTGCCATCGAGGAAATCCGATCGCACGGCATCCCCGTTCATGAGCGCGGCACGATAGTGGTCATCAACGGGCCGCGCTTCTCCACGAAAGCCGAGAGCCGCTGGTTCACCTCGATGGGCTGGGAAGTGATTAACATGACGCAGTACCCGGAGGCGTACCTCGCGCTGGAGCTGGCGATTCCCGTGGTGAACATCTCGCTGATTACGGACTACGACAGCGGCCTGGTGGCGGAGGGCGAGGTGAAGCCCGTCACGGCGGAAGAAGTGATGCATGTGTTCCACCAGAACGCGGAGCGCATTCGCAAGGTGATTTTCGGAATGATTGCAAAGATTCCGCCCGACTTTGAGAGTCCCATTCGCCACGCGCTGGACTACGCGAAGGTGACGGTGTAGTAAGTGTCGCAAGTGTGAAAACGCCGTTGTAGGGAGAGACAGGTTCGAAACCCGCCCCTACGCGGGATCGCCGTTCCGACTGTGAAAAGCTGGGCGCGGGAACCGCGCCCAATCTTTTCGGCGACGCTTTCACCTTTGGGGTACTTATACCAAATGAATTTTCAAGTGCATCGTCGGCGGGACGCCGACGCTACGCGAGCGCGTTCGTAGCGTCGGCGTCCCGCCGACGATTTGCACTACTTGAACGCGCGATTGGTATTAGGTCCCTCAAAGGGTTAGATCATCCCCAAAGCGCGGGCAGGCTTTTGGTACGACAGCGTCCCCGCCGTCGCCTCGCTGGGTATGTACTGCAAGGACGATGGCGGGGATGCCATCGTACCAATTTCGTACGCGCGAGATACGTCGCTCCGCTCGGAATGACAGGGCGGTTTTCGCAAAAACGAACTCGTCATTCCGAGCCGAAGGCGAGGAATCTCAACGGCGTCGTTCGTTATTTCGGCGCAGCGATCAGGGATTCCTTGCTCGCCGCCCCAACCGTGTCGTAATCTCGTGCGGCGTGGTGTGGAGCAGGCGCGCGAGGGTCTCCACGCGCACTTCCGCCGCGCCGTCGCGCCCGATTAGCGTCGCGACATCGCCTACCTGCAGCTCAGGCAGGTCGGTCGCGTCCACCATCATCATATCCATACACACGCGCCCAATCTGGGGAACCAGCTTGCCGTGGAGGGCGACGGGGGCAAGGTTGGTCAGCCCAATCGGGTAGCCGTCGGCGTAGCCCACGCCGAGCGTGGCGACGCGCGTAGGGCGTTCGGCTCGGAACCGCGCGCCGTAGCTCACGCTCTGCCCCTTCGGGATGACGCGCACGGAAATCACCCGCGCCCGCCAGCGCAACACCGGTTGCAGGCTCTGGCAGAGGGGATGCGCCTCCAGCCCCGCGGGAGCGATTCCGTAGAGCAACAGCCCGATACGCGCCCCGTTGAGCAGGCTTTCGGGGATAGTTAGCACCCCTGCGCTCGCGGCGGCGTGCAACGGCGTTTTCGGGAAGCCCCCCACGCGCAAGCGTTCTACAATCTCCAGAAACAGGCGCAGCTGCTCGCGCGTGAATTCAGGGTCGCTGTCGGCGCAGGCGAAGTGGGTGAACACGCTCCGCCATGCCAGCGGCGCGTCGGGGCAAAACGCCTCCAGGAACGGCTCGAGCTGCTCTGGCGTCAGTCCCAGCCGGCTCATGCCCGTGTCGATCTCCAGATGCACGGGCAGTGTGCGTCCGAGCGACTGGGCGACGGCGCACGCCTGCTGATACCCCTGCAGGGAGTCCACCACGCCTTCCACGCCATACTCCGCCGCGACGCGCCATTCCTCCTGCGTCGTGGGAGGATAGAGGGTCATCACGCGATACGCGCCCTCTCGAATCGCCTCGCGCAGTTCGACGGCTTCGTTCAGACTGGCGACAACGAAGTGATTTACGCCCGCCTGCAGCAGCGCGTTCACAGTTTTTATTGCGCCGTGCCCATAGGCGTCGGCTTTCACCACCGCCCACAGCGTGCGCGCCGCGCCGATATGCGCCTGTAAGCTCCGCGCGTTCTGCTGCAGCGCATCGAGGTCGGTTTCAATCCAGTTCGCAGGATACAGCACAGGGATATTGTACCGACTGAGGCATACTTCGCGGGGGGCG
>CAYYCA010000053.1:0-10129 GCA_964470265.1 uncultured Fimbriimonadales bacterium
CGGCGCGCGCGTGCGCTACACCACCATCCAGAACTGGTCGAAGGATGTGTATAACCTCGTGACCAAGCGCGCGGTGGCGTATGGCGACGCCGTGATGGAATGGGTGGACGGTAATTTGGGCTGTGTGTGCGCGGGCGAACTGGTCTACACAGAACACGGTCCTATGCCGATCGAGCGGGTGCAGCCTGGCACGCGCGTGTGGAGTTTCGATGAAGCGCGTAAGCTGTGGGTGCTGCGCCCTGTCGTCGCCCGCAAGGACAGCGGCATGCAGCAGGTGTACGAGGTTGCGCTGTCGAATGGACGCACCCTGCGCCTGACAGCAAACCACCCGCTGCTGACTGTTCAGTACGATGCGACGCGCCCACAAAAGCTCGGACGCTACAGCTTGCAGTGGAAGCCTGTAGAAGCGTTGCAAGCGGGCGACCTGATTGTGTTTCCCACAGCGCTGCACGATGAGGGTCAGCCCCACCGCTTTGTGCAGCCTGAGTTGCGTGAGTCGTTCACGGGGCGCAATCAGTACGGCGCAGAGTACGAGATGAACTCGCATTCGCGTCAGCCTGTGCAGTTGCCTGAGTACGCCGATGAAGACATCTGCTGGCTGCTGGGGCTGTGGCTGGCGGAAGGCGACTACACCATTCAACAGGGGCGCGACGGCGTCCGCTACGGGCGCGTGGGCTTCAGCGTGCCCACAAGCGACCGCGCCTATCCACGCCTGATTTCTCTGCTAACGCGCTACTTTGGCAACCATGCGATCGAACTGCGCAAGGATGAGCGTTACCTTCGCGTGAACTCGCTGGAGTTCGCACTGTGGTTGCAGGTGAACGGCTTCGTTTCGGGCGCAAAGGCGAAGCGCGTGCCCGCATGGGCGTTCACATTGCCGCGCTCAATGCAAGCCGCACTGCTGGCAGGCTACATCGACGGCGACGGTCACGCGCGTGGCAACCAGCTAAGCCTTAAATCCGCCCATCGCGCCTTGCTGGAAGATGTGCAGCAACTCGCGCTTCAGTGCGGCATCCACGCCAGCACCGTCTACACCGAGCAGATCGAAGCCGACATCAATCGCAGCGGTCGCACCAAGCGATACACAGCGCATCGACTGAACTTGTCGAATGTGGAGCCGTTGCTGCCTCACCTGACGCCCACACTGCGTGAGCGTGTGCAGACGCCCCAAAAGCGCATGCGCCACCAGCGACTGCGCGGCTTTCGCGCCACGAGCCTGCTCACGCCAGAAATGGGCGTGGCGCGAATCGAGGCGATTCGCCCGTCGGTGATTGCGCCGACTTACGACCTCGAGGTGGCGGAGGCGCACTCGTTCGTGGTGAACGGCGTGCTGGTACATAATAGCCGCGTCACGCAAAAGTACCCCTCCGTGTACCTGCTGGAGCCGGGCGCACGCGGCGAGATTCTCTCCGTCGCGTTCGCAGGCGATGGGCAACACCAAGATACGGGCGGCAAGCTCATCTTCGCCGCGCCGTACACTACCGGGCGCATCACCTCCAAGTCCATCTCCAAGGGCACGGGGCGCGCCAGCTATCGCGGGCTGGTGCAGGTACTCGAAGGCGCACACCACGCGAAGTGTAATGTGGAGTGCGACGCGCTGCTGCTCGATGAAGACGCCAAGACCGACACCTACCCCTATATCGAAATCAACGAGAAGGAGGTCACCATCGGGCACGAGGCGCGCGTGAGTAAAGTCAGCGACGAGCAGATTTTCTATCTGCAGAGTCGCGGACTGAAGAAAGACGAAGCGCTCACACTGATTGTGTCGGGCTTTATCGAGCCGCTGGCGAAGCAGCTGCCGATGGAGTATGCCGTCGAGCTGAACCGCCTGATTGAGCTAGAAATGGAAGGCTCCGTCGGCTAACGGCTTGTTGCCAACCCGCTCCCGAGAACGCTCCCTGACCGAATGGTCGGGGAGCGTTTTTTTGAGAAATTAATCCTCGCCATCAGCAAGTCGGCGTCGCCTGCCGCGCCGTCGTCGTTTGCCTCCGCAATGATGTCGCTTGAACCTACGGCGTCTCAGAACGCGCCAGCCGCTCAAACTGGAGCGCGAGGTCGGCAATCACGGAACGCAAATCGGAAAGCAGGGGCAGCTGCGCGCGGGCAATCGCCACATCGTCTAAATCAAGCGAGACCACCACCAATGCTTCCTGATTGACAGGACCCTGCGCGATTGCCTTGCCGAAGGGGTTCACAATCCACGATGCGCCGACGAAGCCCTTGCCGCCCTCAAAGCCGACGAGGCTGGACTGCACGACATAGATAGTATGCTCGCCCGCAATCTGGGTGAGCATGCGTCGGTACGCTTCCACATTTTCAATCTGCTCCGCCTGAAAGCCTCGCGCGGGCGAGGCGGTGGGCACATACAGCACCTGCGCGCCCTTCAACGCGACAATCGCGCTGGTGACGGAATGCCACACATCTTCGCAAATGAGTATCGCGGCGCGCCCGAAGCGGGTAGGGAACACCTCCAGCTTCCTGCCGCGCGCCACGAACCGCTCTTCCTCGAACACTCCGTAGGTCGGCAGGAAGAATTTCTGATGCACATGCAGGATGCGCGATTGCGCAGGTTCTGGCTCTAAAGTTGCATAGAGCGCGGAATTGAAATACTCGCCGTCCAGATACTCGTAGAAGCCGATGCAGATATCGAGAGGGCGTTTCGGTCGCAGGTCGGCGTAGAGGCGGGCGAGGTCGTGCAGCAGCTGAGAGGCGGGCATCGCCAGTTCGCGCACGCCGCCCTCGATAAAGTAGCCCGTCGTCGCCGTTTCGGGCAACGCCAGCACATCGACGCCCTCCTGAAGCGACTGGCGCATGAGTTGCCCAATCCGCTCCAGATTGCGCTTATAGTGCCCCTTAGTGGGCTTGAACTGCCCGACGCCCACCTTAAACTGACGCTGTGTACCTTCTGTGTGATGAATTGGCATGGTCCTTCTCGTGGCTTGGACAGTCCTGTCCAAGCAAGGTTGCACGGACGGTCTTGTCCGTGCGACAGGCGGTTCAAAGGCACGGACAAGACTGTCCGTGCGACTAAAAATCTACAGGTCTCAAGTAATACTCACCGATGGCCGTCGTGGAGAGCATCGCCACCGTAGGCAAATGTCGTTTCCAGTGGGTGCTGTCCACCTTGTTTTTCACGAGGCGGACATCCGCTTCGGGGAAGCCCATCTCGATGAGTCGCTCAGGCGAGTAGCCCTGCGTCAGATAGTGCAGGATACGGTCGGCGCGCTGATAGGAGATGCCGAAATCGCCCTCGTCGGTCTGCCCGACAATCAGGTCGGCGGAGGCGGGCTTTTCCACAATCACCTCAGGCACGCCCATATAGCGCGCGAGTTGCCAGACCTGAGTTTTAAAAAGGTCGCCCAGCGGGTTCACAGGCGGCGCGTCGTCGGCGTGCCATGTGAAATAGCCGAACAGTCGCTCGCTCTTGTTGCCTGTGCCGATGGGCAGCGCGTTCAGCTTCGCTGACTGGTCAAACAGGATAATCATCCGCATTCGGGCACAAATGTTGCCGATTCGCGTGGGACTCGCATCGGGTTCGAACCGTTCCAGGTAGGCGTCCACCATCGGCGTAATCTCGATTACGCGATGATGAATGCCCAGTTCGTTCACCACCAGCATCCCATGCTCCAGCGATTGGGGGCTGCTGATTTTGTAGGGCATCAGGAAGGCGTACACATTTTCGGGACCGAACGCGCGGGCGCACAGGTAGGCGACCAGCGACGAGTCCACGCCGCCCGACAGCCCCAGCAACGCCTTCGAGAAGCCCCGACGCCGCTGTACCTCGTCGCGTAGGAACTCAATCAGCCATTCAGCGACCAGCGGCGCGTTGATTTTCAGCGGCTCGTCCGAGTTCGGGTCGTAAATCGTCGGTTTGATGACAGGAAAAGTTTGCATCGTCTCACCTCGTAAAGCGGTTGGGGTCGAACGGCTCTATGGGTAGCGTCGTCTTGCCATCCAGAATCAGGTCTGCAACGGCGCGGGCGGTAGCAGGCGCCATCAGAATCCCGTGATAGGCGTGTCCCGCAGCGAGATACAGCCCCTCGTAGCCCGTGATTGCGCCGAGGTAGGGGTGGTGGTCGGGCGTGTCGGGGCGCAGCCCTACCACATGCCCCAGTACAGTTGCATGAAGCAGCGCGGGGGCGATTCGAGTAAGCGACTGCAAAAGATAGGCGTAGCCCTCGGCGGTCGCGCGCAGGTCGAACCCCGCCTGCTCGCGCGTCGCGCCCATGAGCACCGTTCCGTCCGCGCGCGGCACGAGGTAGCCCATCGAGGAGGAGAGAATGCTTTTTATTGGCGCAGGCAAATCGCCGAGTCTCAAAATCACGCCGCGCACAGGTTCAATCGGGGTTTGAACCCCCAGCGGCTGCAGGAGCGCGCTCGTCCATGCGCCCGCCGCGATGACGACTGCGTCGCCCTCTATGACGCCATGCGCGATGCGGACGCCGTGAACTCGATTTTGAAGCCGCTCGAGGCACAGGGCGGGGGTTCCTGTGTATAAGTTTGCCCCTGAAAGTTGCACCGCACAGTGCAGCGCGCGCATCAGGCGTTCGGTGTTGACCCAGCCTTCGCTGGGCAGATAGATTGCTCCTGCAATCTCGTGGCTTAGCGTGGGTTCCCGTTCCAGCGCGGCGGGAGGCTCGACCCAGGTCGCGTTCGGTTCATAGCGGCGAATCCACTCGAGATTCTCAGACAGGTGATTCGCATCGGCAGGGGTCAGAGCGACGCGCAAACAGCCGCCCTGACGCCACTCCACATCGATGTGGGTAAGCGATTGGAGTTGCTGCGCCCATTCGGGGTACATCTGCAGGCTGTTCAGGTAGAAGGGCAGGGCAGGGGTCTCGTGCGGAGTGAGGCTAAACGGGTTCACCATGCCTGCCGAGGCGGCGGAGGTATGCCCGCCTTCAGCCTGACCTTCAATCAGCGTGACTTCCGCTCCGCGCCGACGCAGTTCCAGTGCAATCGCGCTGCCGATAATCCCCGCTCCAACGACGATTACGCGCATATTAGCCCCCCGCCGTCATCTGCACAATCTCGAGGTTATCGCCCTCGCGGAGAGTAATCTCACCGTAGCGTTCGCGGGGCAGGATTTCGTAGTTGTATTCCACTACCACGGTGCGCGGATCGACGCCGCGTTCCTGAAGCAGCTGGAGCAGGGTGGTCGACTCAGGCAGTTCGCGCTCTTTGCCGTTGATGCGTACCCACATGGACGCTCAATTATACCTGATTCGGGGGTTCGTCGGCGCGACGCATGAGAACTTCCAAGTTCCAGACGGGCGTAGGCGGGCGTCCTGTGGCGATATGCGCTACCCGCGCCCACTTTTGCATCTCCACGATGATGCGCAGCTTTTCCTCTGGGGGCAGCTGCGCCAGCTGACGGCGTCGCGCCTCCTTGAACTCCAGCACGCGGCGCACCACCTCAGGCAAATCCTCTACATCTGGCTTCTGAGTTGGTTCCATTGCTCCATCAAACCGTGGCGCGTGAGAATGTCGTTAAGTCTGTTCTCGTCGAGGGATGCCTGTTGCCAGAGCAGGCGTGCGCGTTCGCGATCCTTGTGCCGATTCGTCTGTAGAGCGATTGCCAGCAGATATTCGGGCGACAGCACGGGCGCAGTCTCGCCGTTGAAAGGAAGTTCAATTGCGTTGCGCACAGCCTCTTCCACAAGCGGGTTGTAGGCGACCAGTACCTGCACGGGAGCGTCGCCGATTTGTACCTGTTCGCCTGATACTTGGTAGCCTTTCCGCTCGAAGTACTGATAGATGGGCTGCAGAGAGACAAGGCTTTCGGGGGATGCGTCGATAATCACGAAAAAGTCGAGGTCGTAGGTTAGCACAGGCTCCGTGTAAAACACCAATGCAGACGCGCCCCCCAGTGCAAAAGCGCGTATCAAGCCTTGCGCTTGCAGTTCGCGAAACGCCCGAATCGCTGCATTCACATCGAGAGTGTACCCAAAAGCGAAAAGGGCTGAAGCGGTCGCTTCAGCCCCACGCTCGTGCCTCATAAGTTACGGTCGCAACCTCCTTATGAGGGCAGGCTTTGCTCTCCATCCGTATCTCCCTAACAGCAACTTTCGTGCCAAACGATTCAGAAAGGGCAGGGTATCCTAATGGCGTATGGGCAAAACGGTGCTAATCACAGGCGGCGCGGGGTTCATCGGCAGTCATTTCACGGAGTACCTCGTTCAGCAGTATCCCAATTATCAGGTTCGCGTGCTGGACGCGCTGACCTATGCGGGCAGGCGCGAGAACCTCGCCGCGCTGGAAGGCAACCCCCGCTTTGCTTTTATTCACGGTGATGTGCGGGACAGGCAAGCCGTACAGCAGGCGATGCAAGGTGTAGATTATGTCGTCCACTTTGCCGCCGAGACCCATGTCGACCGATCGATATGGAATCCTGACGCTTTCATCACCACTGATGTCTACGGAACTTTCGTGATGCTGGAGACGGCGCGGCAGATTGGCGTCGAGCGATTCGTGCATATCAGCACAGACGAGGTTTACGGCTCGGCGGAGCAGGGGGCGTTTACCGAGCAGTCGCCGCTGCAGCCCAGCAGCCCCTATGCGGCCAGCAAGGCAGGGGCGGACTTGCTTGCGCAGGTGTACTATCGCACCTACGGCGTCCCCGTGCTGATTGTGCGCCCCAGCAACACCTTCGGTCCGCGCCAATACCCTGAGAAGCTCATCCCGTTTTTCACCGTGCGCGCCCTGCACGACGAACCCCTGCCGCTCTACGGGGATGGGCAACAGCGCCGCGACTGGCTCTATGTGGGCGACCATGTGCGCGCCATCGACACTGTGCTGCATCAGGGGCAGATTGGCGAAGCCTACAACATCGCAGGGGGCAACGAGCGCGCGAATATAGAGGTTTCGCGTCTAATCTTACACACGCTGGGCAAGCCAGAGAGCCTGATCCAGTTCGTGCAGGATCGCCCAGGACACGACCGCCGCTACGCGCTGAACGACTCCAAACTCCGCGCACTCGGCTGGAAACCTGAAGCCGATTTCGAGTCCGCGTTGCGCGAGACGGTGCTGTGGTACGCCCAGCACCCCGAATGGTGGCAACCTATCCTGCAGGAGCAGGTGGAGTATCGTCGGTTTGTAGAGCAATGGTACGCGGCGCGCCAGTAGGTCGCTACGGTTAAGGAGGGTTTTCGCCAGTCGCTTGGTAAATCAGCGCGAGCGCGGCGTAGTCATCGTAGGGTTCCGGGGGGATACGCATGCCTTTGGGCAGCAGGCGTCGCCAGCCGCGCGGGGGGTGGTAGCGAAAATAGAGTTCCCGTGCCCGCAAGGTGGTATCGCGTTCCTCGACCAGTTCCCAGTGAATATCGGGGAACCACTCGCGCAAGCGGGGGAGCAGGCGTTTTGCGCCCGTGCCTGCCCCCACCAGAAACCGCTGGGGCGCGTGCTGGTCGATGCACTGCCTCAGCGCCGCTTCCAGCTGCTCCAGCGACGGAATCGCACGGAACAGCACGCGCCATTCGCCCCCGTCGCGCTCGGCGACGGCGACGCCTGCTTTGTGAGTGCCTGGATCGATGGCTAAGATTCGGATTGCTTACTTCCCTCCTGCATCAGGGTGTAGGTTGCAGGAGACAAAAACGCCTCTACTACAGCCGGGTCAAACTGTCGCTCGCGTTCAGACTGGATAATCTCAACGGCTTGCTCGTGGCTCAGCGCGGCGCGGTACGGTCGGTTGTTGGTCATGGCATCGTAGGCGTCGGCGACGGCGACGATGCGCCCCCACAGGGGGATTTGCTCTCCCCGTAGTCCCTGCGGGTATCCCTGTCCATCCCATCGCTCATGATGAGTCAGGGCAATCTGACGCGCCATCTCAATAACAGGGTAGTGGCAGCCTTCCAGTATTCGTGCGCCGATGAGGGTATGTTGTTGCATAATCTGCCATTCCTTGCGGCTCAGACTTCCGGGTTTGCGCAGGATAGCGTCGGGCACGCCAATTTTGCCGACATCGTGCAACGGCGCGGCATGGCGAAGCTGAAAGAGGGTCTCCTCATCCAGCCCCATGACACGCCCAATCTGCTCACTCAGGCGTCCGACACGGATAATATGTTCTCCTGTCGCATCGTCGCGATATTCGGCCGCGCGCGCCAGTCGTTCTAATATTTCCAGTCGTGCCAGTTCCAACTCACGGGCGCGGGTCTTGTGTAAACGCCGTATCTCGAGGTAGTTCTGCAAGCGTAGCAGCACTTCCGAGACATCGAAGGGCTTATTCAGAAAATCCGACGCGCCCGCCGCCAGAGCCTGATGCTTAACGTTCGGAGACAAGTCCGCTGTAAGCACTATCACGGGCACAATCTCGTCAGGGTGGTTCAAACGCAGTTGCCGAATAACTTCACCGCTGTCCGCATCGCTCAAGTGCCAGTCCAGTAATATCAGATCAGGGCAAACCGATTGCACAAGGTTCACAGCGTCCGCTACGTTGGTTGCAGTGGCAATCTTCTTGAACCCCGCCGATTCGAGCAGCGCACACAAAAAAGCCAGCGTTGTAGGCTCGTCATCCACCACACACACCAGAGCCTCATTGTAAAGGTTGTGCTTGAGCATAGGCTCACCGCCAGATCCTGAACTTCGTGAGCATCCTGCTCTGTATTGCTCCTGCGTTCAGGGATAGCAATTATACTGTGTCGCCAACATTTTTCCTGCAGAGCGCTGTCAGAAAAGAGCAGTTATACCAATCGTGCGTTCAAGTCGTGCAAATCGTCGGCGGGACGCCGACGCTCTGCGAAGCGCGTTCGTAGCGTCGGCGTCCCGCCGACAATCTCCGCCACTTGAACTCTCGATTGCTAGGTCCATCAAAAAATTGTCTCTAAAAACGGGCGAAGCGTGCGTGGTGCGACGGCAGGAATGCCGTCGCATCAGAATCAGGGCAATTTCATCTTTGAGGCACATATTGTTATTGGTTGAGGCAACTCGGCGAGAGGGTATCCTCTATAGCGCAATGCACAGGTTGCTTTCGGAACGGGCGCGTCAGGCGCAGCCGTCGCCGACCCTCGCCCTCACGGCGCGGGCGCAGGAACTGCGACGGCAGGGTGTGGATGTCTTGAGTTTCACGGCAGGCGAACCCGACTTCGATACCCCTGACTTTGCGAAAACAGGCGCGTTAGAGGCGATTCACGCGGGATACACGAAATATACGCCGACGCCGGGCATCCTTCCCCTGCGTGAAGCCATCAGCGAGAAGTTCGAACGCGAGAACGGCTTGCGCTATGCGCCCGACCAGATTGTGGTCTCCTGCGGCGCGAAGCACTCGCTGTTCGGCGTGTTCATGGCGATTTTAGACCCCGGCGATGAAGTGATTATCCCCACGCCGTGCTGGGTGTCGTATCCCGAGCAAGTGAAATTAATGGGCGCGACGCCTGTGTTCGTCCCTGCCGACGAATCGACCGACTTCCTGCCCGACTACGACGCGCTACGCCGCGCCATCACGAAGCGCACGAAAGCGATTGTGCTGAACACGCCCTGCAACCCCACTGGCGCGGTGTTCGGCAGACGACAGCTCAAGGAAATCGCCTCGCTCGCACTCACGCACGACCTGTGGATTGTCGCCGACGAGATTTATGAGCATCTGACCTACGACGGCTACACGCACGAGAGCATCGGCGCGCTGAGCAAGGAGGTATTAAACCGCACGATTACCGTAAACGGCGTGTCGAAAAGTTTCGCGATGACGGGCTGGCGTATCGGCTATCTGGGCGCGCCGCCCGAGGTTGCCCAGGCCGTGAGCCGTCTTCAGGATCAGATGACCTCCAACGCATGCACGATTGCGCAGCACGCCGCGCTCGCCGCGCTCCAAAACGCCGATGCGCAGTGGTATGACTCCGTGCGCGCGACCTTTGACCGTCGCCGCCGACTGACGGTGGAGGGACTGAATCGTATCGAGGGCTTGCAGTGTTGGATTCCGCGCGGCGCGTTTTATGTATATGTGAATGTGCAAGGGCTTCTGGGGCGATTCCATGAGGGGCGTGCGCTCGAATCGTCGGCGGATGTGGCTGAATTTCTGCTGCACGAGGCGCGCGTCGCGACGGTACCAGGCGAGGGCTTCTGTGCGCCTGGCTATATTCGCCTCTCGTATGCCACCTCGGAAGAGATTATCCGGGCAGGCATCGAACGGATTGGC
>CAYYCA010000054.1:0-10107 GCA_964470265.1 uncultured Fimbriimonadales bacterium
GCTACGAACGGCTTCGCGTAGCGTCGGCGTCCCGCCGACGACGCACTTGAAAACCCGATCGGTATGAGAATGTTGTCATTCTGAGCGCAGCGAGGAATCTCTTTTCGGCGCATTTTCACCTTTGAGGCACTCAGCCTTATCGCCCCTCTCTCGATTCACGCCGCTCCACGACGACCTGCAAAATCTCAATCAGCGCGCTTGCCTGCGACTCGTTGTGGGGCAGGCGTGCGGCGTAGTGAACGGCTCTCGGGAGGTCGCCCGTCTGTGCGTGCAGCACCGCAAGGCGACGGTCGAGGAAGTATCGCTCGCGCGGATTGGTAATCGATTGCGTTTCCCGCTCCAGCCAGCCGATGATTTCTCGTGCGAGGGGCAAAGTGTCAGGGGATGCGAGACTGTCGACAGTGAACAGCCAGGCGTAGTCGGTGTACCAGTTGCGCGGGAACTCCCGCTGCAGCCGGGCGTGCAGCCGCTGTAAAACGAGCCGCGCGTCTTCATAGTAGCCGTTGCGATACAGCTCGCGCGCCAGTAAAGAGTAGGGTATAACGGTGGACGCGAGCGACGGAAAGCGCTGCTCAACCACCGCGACCGCTTGCTCACGCTTTCCCTTAGCGGCGTAAGCACGGGCAATTGCGTGAAACGCCCTAACGCTTTCAGGCCTCCCCTTCGCTTCGTCCGCCTGATTACAGAGGCGCATCGCAGCGTCGAGATCGCCTGCTCGCGCATACTCGGTAGCAATCTGGAACAGGGCGCGGGAGCGGCTTGGCTCGGGCAGTCGGCGGGCGAGCTGCTCCGCTTTTTGCCAGAGGGGGCGCGCCAGCGCGGGGCGTCCCTGCCCGGCAAGATAGCGCGCGACGCGGGCGTAGCCCGTCGGTTCCCGCGCCTGCTCGATCAGCGCCACTGCTTCCGTCCACTGTCCCCGTTGCATCCGCGTGTGGGCGATCTCTGCATAAGCAAGTCCCCGCACGACTCGATCGCTTATCTGGCGAGCAACCCGAATCGCTTCTGAGTCCTGACCCGCCCTGGCGTAGGCGGGTACTACATCGGCGGCGAGAGCATGTTCCCGAAACATGCGATCCGCAATCCGCGTCGCCGCCTGCTCGGCTAAATCGGGAAAGCCCAGCTGCGCCGCCATAGAAACGATAAGGTCTTTGTCTTGGGGCAGCTGAGCAACGGCTTCTTGTAGAACGCGGCGCGCTTCGTCGCGTTGCCCCGCGCGGTTCAGCTCTGTCGCCACTGTGCTGTAGGCGCGCGCTTTGACCGCAATATCCGATATCCCACGCATCGTCTGGGACGCCTTTGCCGTGTCGCCGCGCCGCGCCCAGAGCTGCGCCTCCGCAAAATGCAGACTGTCTTTGTCTAAGGGGTCGCGCGCCCAGCGCCGCAGTCGCTGCAGCGGCTCCCACAGGTCATACTCCGCGCAAGCCCGAGTGAGGGTTGCAAATTCATCGTGGAACGGCTCCCACTTAGTGCGCAGGCGCGGGAACCACTCGTAGAGTTTCTTCCGAATAAATCCAGGTCGCTCGCTGCGCTCCAGCGCGCGCTCAATCAGCCACGCGACCTGCTCCGTTTCAGACATCGCGGCGAGGCGGTTCGGCTCCAGCGGCGTAAGGCGTACCGAGCGCGTCCACCATAGCAGCCCTGCGACGACAGCAAGCAGCGTGGCAACGCCCAGAATCAGGCGCGTTGGTCGGCTCATCGTGAACCTCCGACGGAAGGATACCCGAACGCAGAGGCGCGGGAGAGGGGGAACGCTCAACTCAACGCCTGAATCACCTGCAGCGCTATTTGCGCGTTGCCTGCAGGCGGCATCAGGTAAATCCCCTGCGCGTAGGGCGCCGCCTCGCGCACAAACGCCTGCGCAATTTCCAACCCCACCTGGAGCGCGGAGTCTTCGGGGGCTTCGGTCATGCGCTTC
Organism: uncultured Fimbriimonadales bacterium; assembly: GCA_964470265.1. Taxonomy (GTDB): domain Bacteria; phylum Armatimonadota; class Fimbriimonadia; order Fimbriimonadales; family GBS-DC; genus GBS-DC. Next base: position 1,916 of record CAYYCA010000054.1, read on the forward strand.
AGAACTGGCTCAGGGATACGGATTCCCGGCACCTCGTTGTGCATAAACTCGGCGTGGCGCGCGCTGCGCAGGGGCAACACGCCCACGAACCACGGGGTATCCAGCCGCTGGAGCAGCTCCGCCGTGCGCTCCACAAGAGGCATTTCGAACAGGGGCTGCGTGTAAATCAGGTGCGCGCCTTCGTCGATTTTGCGGCGCAGGCGGTCGTTCTCGGCGTCCAGATCGGGCGCGAGCGGGTTATAGGCGGCGGCAATCGTAAAGTTCGCCTTGACGCCGATGCTGTTGCCTGCAAGGTCGCGCCCTTCATTAAATCGGCGCAGGATGCGCACCAGCCCGACCGCGTCCACATCGAACACGCTGGTTGCCGTCGGGTAGTCGCCAATCTGCGCGGGGTCGCCCGTAATCGCCAGCACATTCCGAATGCCGAGCGCGTGCGCCCCCAACAAATCCGACTGAATCGCCAGCAGGTTGCGGTCGCGGCAGGCGAAGTGCATCATCACTTCAATCCCCGCCTCGCGTTGTACGATGTGGGAGGTGGCAATCACATTCATCCGCAGCCTCGCCCGTGCGCCGTCGGAGATGTCGATGAGATGGACGCCGTGTTCCTTGAGCAGGCGCGCGCCGTCGATGACCTTCTGGATTTTCAGCCCGCGCGGCAGGTCGAGTTCGACGGTAATCACGCGCTCTTTGCCCAGCAGTTGCGACAAGCGCGACGGCTCGGCGGTGGGCAGCTCCTCTTGCGGTTTGCGCTCGCGCGTCCGTACGGGGCTGACGGCGGCGCGTTTCGGCTTCAGCCCCTGCACATGCTGAGCGATTGCGCGGGTGTGGTCGGGCGTCGTACCGCAGCAGCCGCCGACAATATTCGCGCCCGCCTCCACCAGCCGCGCCGCATACTTGCCGAAGTAGTCGGGATGGATGTCGTACACCACCTGCCCGCGTACGAGCTGGGGCAGCCCCGGCGTGGGCATCGAGCTGATGGGAATCTCCGTCGCGCCCGCCATCATGCGCACGATATCGAGCATCCGCTGGGGACCCACGATGCAGTTGCCCCCGACAGCATCCACATCGAGCTGCTGCATCTGCTGGGCGAAGCGTTCAGGCAACCCCTCCATCAGCGTCTCGCCGTCCTCTACGAAGCCCTTAGAGGCGATAATCGGAAGATTGGGCGCGAGGCGGCGGGCGACCTGAACCGCCAGCGCGAGTTCCTGCATATCGATAAAGGTCTCCAGAATCAGCCCGTCCACGCCGCCCTTGAGCAGGGCACGAATCTGCTCCTCGAACGCCTGCTCCGCCTCTTCAAGGCGCACCTCGCCCATCGGCTCCAGCGGCTTGCCCACCGGACCGACCGCGCCGAACACCAGCGCGTCCGCACCGACCGACTCGCGCGCGAGGCGCACCGCCTCGATATTGATGCGCTCTACGAGTTCCGCGGGCGAGCCGAACTGTTCGAGGAAGCTGCTCACGACGGGGGCTTCGCTGGCGCGTTCGGGCAGGTTCAGTAGGCGCACACGGTTCGCGTAGTAGGTGTTGGTTTCGATGAGGCGCGCGCCCGCCTCGTAGTATTCGCGATGCAGGGCGCGCACGACTTCAGGGTGCGTCAGGTTCGCCAACTCGTAAGGCTGCGGGACGCCGCGCAGGGCGAGCATGGTTCCCAGCGCGCCGTCGGCAACCAGCGCGCCCTGCGCTAACCGCTCCCGAAACGCCTCACGAGTCATAGAGGATCATCACGCCGCGCCGACTTCCATGCGCACAAAGCGCGCGACTTTCAAGTCGCCGCCCGCGGCTTTGAGCAGATCGCCGATGGTCTTCGACTCATCCTTGTAGAACGGCTGCTCCAGCAGGGCGACTTTCTGCACGAAGCCCTTGTTCACGCGCCCACGGGCGATGTTCTCGGCAACATTTTCGGGCTTGCCCTCGTTGAGGGCGCGCTGCTTCTCGATTTCCAGCTCCTGCTGCAGCACCTCGGCGGGAATCTCGTCTTTGGAGAGGTACTGCGGCGCGCTCCAGGCGATTTGGATTGCAATTTCGTGCGCCAGGTTCTGCATCGTCGCTTTGTCCGCGTTGCCGGTCAGCACGACCATCACGCCGACGAGCTTGTTGTGATGGATGTAGATGTCCACCACGCCGTTCTCACCGTCGGGCACGCGGGCAATCGCGTAGTTCTGGAACGCGATGCGCTCGCCCGTCTTGCCGATAGCGATTTCGATCTGCTTCTCGACCGTAATGCTGCTATCGGCGAGCGAGGGGCGCTGTAGGACGGCGTCCATTTTGCCCTCCTCGCCGACGGCAAGCACATGCTGGAGCAGTTCATCGGCGAGTTTCAGGAACTCCTCGTTGCGCGCCACGAAGTCGGTCTCACAGCGCAGGTCGATCAGCGCGCCCATGCGCCCGTCCTCGCTGAGCGCGCCCGCGATGACGCCCTGATTGACTTCCTTGCTGGCGCGTTTGCTGGCGATAATCGCGCCTTTTTCCCGCAGAATCAGGCGCGCCTTCTCCATGTCGCCGCCTGCCTGCTCCAGCGCGTTTTTACAATCCATAAAGCCTGCGCCCGTTTCATCGCGCAGGGACTTAATTAGCTGTGGGCTAATGCTCATCGGTATTCCTCCTCTAAGTCTTCCAAGCGGTGTCGTTTCATCAGTTCCCACTCTTTGCCCATAATCTCGTCATCGGAGGGGCGGTTTTCGGGGGCGATTTCCTCGCCGAACATCTTACCGTATTCCGCCACCTGCTCTGGCGAGAGCGGGGCTTCTTCTTCCACTACAGGCATCTCTTCCGCTGGCACGACTTCCGCGCCCTGCCACTCGAGCTGTTTCTCTTCGATAATCGCGTCGGCGATGCGCCCCGCAATCAGCCGAATGGCGCGAATCGCGTCGTCGTTGCCGGGGATGGGATAGTCTACTTCATCGGGGTCGCAGTTGGTGTCGACAATCGCAATCGTCGGGATGCCGAGTCGGCGCGCTTCCGCGACGGCGGTGTGTTCCTCCTTGAGGTCGACGATGAACAGCGCGGAGGGCAGTCCGGGCATGTCTTTGATGCCGCCCAGGTTGCGCTCCAGCTTCTCGTATTCTTTGCGCAGGCGGGAGGCTTCCTTTTTGGGGATGCGGTCCAGCTCGCCCTCCTGAATCATGCGCTCCAGTTCCTTGAGTCGCTTCACGCGCGACTGGATGGTGCGGAAGTTGGTGAGCGTGCCGCCGAGCCAGCGATGGGTGATGTGATACTGGCGGCTGCGGATGGCGGCTTCCTTGATGGCGTCCCGCGCCTGTTTCTTCGTGCCGACGAACAGGATATGACCGCCGTTATTGACAATCTCCTTGACCGCCTTCTGCGCCTTGTCGAACATCTCGACGGTCTTATGCAGGTCGATAATATGGATTCCGCTGCGTGCGCCGTAGATATAGCGGCGCATATTGGGGTGCCATTTGCGGGTAGGATGCCCGAAATGGACGCCCGCTTCCAGCAGGTCGCGCATACTCAGTTCTGCCATAGGTCTCCTCCGGGTTCGTTCCTCCCGCGCCGTCTTCCGCGCTTACGATCTCAGCCTTCGTCGCACGGACATTCCTGTCCGTGCCATGCTCTGCGAAGTTCGCACGGACAAGAATGTCCGTGCGACTGAGACACCCTGGCGCGTCGGGCGCGGTATGTGATGGCGTAGAGTATACCCATTTCCGACGCGAAGGTATAATCGGACTATGAGTCGCACGCTGAACGCGCCGCAGGTGCGCCGTCGTCCGAACCTGCCGCTCAAACGCTGGATTACCCGCGCCGAGTTCGAGGCGCTGATGGAATCGGGCGTGTTCGCGCCCGAAGACCGCCTCGAGCTCATCGCGGGAGAACTGGTCAGGAGGGAACCTGTGGGACCCGCTCATGCTACTGCTGTAAGGCTGGTACAGATTGCGCTGGAGCGAGTGATAGGGGCTGGCTACGATGTGCGCCCGCAGCTGCCCCTCGTCTTAGGCGAGTACGACGAACCGTTTCCTGACATCGCCGTCGTGCTGGGCAGCCCGCGCGACTACCTGCAAGACCATCCCACTGCCGCCCTGCTGATCGTGGAGATTGCCGAAACCTCCGTCCGCACCGATCGCGACACGAAAGGCAGCCTCTACGCCAGCGCGAACATCCCTGAATACTGGATACTGAACCTCAAGCAGCGCACGCTGGAGGTCTATCGGGAGCCTGCGCCTGACGAGAAGGCGGTCTACGGCGCGTCGTATCAGCAGCGACAGGTTCTGAAAGCGGGCGACAGTGTGCAGCCCCTGTTCCTGCCCAACGCCGCAATTGCCGTGTCGAGCCTGTTGCCGTAGTCATCCCCTGTTAGCGGAATGCGGTATAATAGCAAGGGATTTCTTGAGCTGGTACATTCGGCTGTTTGGACAACTGGAACTGGAACGCGGCGAGCTTCGGCTTCAACGCTTTCGTACCACGAAGACAGGGTTGCTTGGGGCGTATCTTGCGCTGACGCCCCCGCATCGGTTCCCGCGAACGGTTCTGGCAGATTTATTGTGGGGCGACGACGAGCCTGACCGCGCCCGTCACAGCCTGAACATGGCAATCAGTGCGTTGCGCCACGCGCTGGACATGCCCGATTTGCCCGCAGGTCAGCTTTTGCAGACCGATCGCGCTTTCGTCGCGCTTAACCCCGAACACTTCACGACCGATGTGATGCAGTTCGAGCAAGCGTTGGCGCTGGCGAGCCGTGCGGAGTTGGACGCAGAGCAGCGCACGGCGTGGCTGCAGCGGGCAGTGGAGCTTTATCGCGGCGAGCTGTTGCCTGGCTGCTATGAGCCGTGGGCAGTGGAAGCGGCGGCGCGCTGTCAGGCGGCTTGCCTGAACGCCCTGCGACGGCTCGCCCTCACCGACGACCCGACGCAACGGCAACAGTGGCTCCACCGCCTGCTTCAACTGGAGCCGCTCGACTGGGAAGCGATGGAGCAACTGACGATTTCCTATCTTGAGCAGGGGCGCGTCGCGCTGGCGCAGCAGGTGTGCGACCACTACGAATCGCACTGGAAACGGCTCTACCCGGAGCCGCCGCCCGACGCGCTACTCCATTTACAACGCCAGTGCGCTGAAGCGAAACCGTCAGCAACTTTTCTATCACCCGAGCGAACGCCAAAACCCTCGACTCAGCCCCGCAAGCAGCAGGGAGAGAGCCAGACCACTGCGCCGCGCCTGCCGCGCTCTGCGGATACTTTCTACGGGCGCACACGCGAACTGGAGCAGCTCTGGGAGTGGCTTATTGACGGCGAGGCGCGACTCGTCACGCTCACGGGGCTGGGCGGCTTCGGCAAAACGCGCCTCGCAGTGGAGTTCGCTCACAGGGTCGCGGCGCGCAACGCCTCGCCCGTCTGGTGGGTGGATTTACAGGCGATTGCCGACCCCGAACTCATCTGGAACGCGCTCCAGAGCGCGCTGCAACTGCCCGCCGCGCCGAACCCGCGCCCTCAAACGCTCCGCTACCTGAGCCGAGCGCAGGGGGTGCTGGTTCTGGACAATTTCGAGCAGCTCTTGCCTGCGGGTGTGGCGGCGGTCGAGGAATTGCTCACCCATGCCCCTGACCTCCGTTTCGTGATTACCTCGCGTGCGCCGCTCCAGATTGCGGGCGAGTATCTCCTTGCGCTTGCGCCGCTGGGCGTGGACACGGAACACGAAGGGCAGCCTGCGCCTGCTGTACAACTGTTTGCGGATCGGGCGCAGCGCGTCGCCCCCGATTTTCGGCTTACCCCAGAGCGACAGAAGCAGGTATCGGAACTGTGCCGCCATCTGGACGGCATCCCGCTCGCGCTGGAGCTGGCGGCGGCGCGGGTGGGTGTTCTCAGCGCGCAGCAGATGCTGCAGCGCATCGCCGACCGTTTGAACTGGCTCCAGACGACGCGGCGCGATTTGCCCGCGCGCCATCGCAGCCTGCACGCCGTGCTGGACGCCTGTATCGGCTCGCTCAGTGAACCTGCGCGCGCTGTCTGGTTGACGCTCTCCGTGTTTCGGGGCGATTTCACGCTCGACGCAGCACAGGCCGTCTGTCCCGACCCAGAGCTGCCCTTCATTCTGGAGCAGCTTCATGCGGCGGGGCTACTGCAAAGCGAGGAGCGCGACGGCGCACGCCGACTGCGCATGCTGGAGACCCTGCGCGAATACGCGCAGAAATCGGTTGACCCCGACGCGCTGCACGCGGCGCAACGATGCCTGCTCCGGTGGACGCTTTCCAAAGCGCGGGCGCGCGACTCGCAGCAGTTCACTGGGGAGCTCGACGCCTGGCTTGCGTTCTGGGACGCTGAGCGCGAGAATCTACTGGAGTCGCTGCGGATTGCTGAAGCGCAGGGCGCGTATCCAGAAGCGATCGAGTTGCTTTGGCGCACCCGACGCTACTGGATGCTTCGTGCGCTCGACCGGTTGGGCGAAGCCACTCTGGAACGGTGGCTTCCTCACCTGCCTGCTGAAGCGCAGGCTCAGGCGCGCCTGTTGCAGGCGGAATGGGCGGGGCACGCCCAGCGACTTGTAGACGCCCACGCTTACGCCTTGCAGGTGCTCGACCTTTGCGCCCCCGAGAGCGACCTGTACGCATGGGCGTTGTACCGCGCCTTCCATGCAGCGATTGTGCTAAGCAATCAGGAGTTCATTCATCAGTGGGGCGCGACGGCGAAGGCGTGTACTCTCGACTCTCACGACCCTGCACTGCGAATCGCGGGGCGACGCATTGCCCAGTGGTATCTCCCTCCAGAGACGGCGGACGAGTCCACACCCTATTCTCGATTCCGAAAAATCGCCCAGGCGGCGCAGCAGCTGGGCGACCCGCTCTGGATTGCGCTTGCGCTGGACGACTGGGTTGACTACTGTCTGGTCATCGGGCGTTATGAGGAGGCGTTGACGCTGGCGGCGGAATCGGGCGCAATCGCGACGCGCCTGCAAGATGGCATGCGCCTGCAATCTGTGTCGCATGCGCAGGCGTATTGCCTCATGCAGCTCGGACGCCTGCGCGAGGCGGAAGAGCGCATCGACGAGAGCCTTCACTGGGCGCGCCTCACGGGCGTCGAGGAGCAGGCTTCCATCACGCTGAAAGCAAACCTGCGACGGCTGCAAGGCGACTACGAGGGCGCGTTCCAACTCATCCAGCAAGCGGAGGGGATGAGCGATGCGCGTAGCGAGGCGTTTACACTGGAGGTGCGCGGGCTAATCGAGCGCGACCGCGGCGACCTGCGCGCGGCGATGCGCTGTTTTGACCGCGCGCTGCAGCGGCGCACCGACGAAGGCGACCCCTTCCGACTCCATTTCGCACGCACCCATCGGGCGCACGCGAGCGGTCTTTTAGGCGACCCAGACGCGATGGACGAGCTGCAGGCGTGCCTCAGCTACTGGCGTAATCAGGACAATAGCCCGTGGATGGCTACGACGCTGCTCTACCTTGCAGAGGTCGAGCTGGCTCGCGGCAATTGGGCAGAGGCGCGCAACGCGCTTACTGAATCGCTGCAGCGCAATCGCGCGCTCGGACGCCGACTGTCCGAAGCGAACTGCCTCGAGCGGCTGGCAAGACTGAAGATCGCCGAAGGCGAGGCGACGACAGCGCAACAAACTCTTGCGGAGGCGAACGCCATCCGAGCCGCCCTCAGCGCTGCGCCTCCGCGAATACTTTCTGAGCAAAGCGACGCTTAGTGCTTCACAAACTCGGGCTTCTCGTCCTTGAGCGACTTGATATAGGCGATTAGCTGCTTAATTTGCTCCTCTTTCAAGTAGCTATACGGCGGCATGGAAGGCGGGTAGCCCGCCACAATCTGCTTATTGGGGTTCACAATCGACTCGCGCAGGTACTCCTCGTCCGCCGTCACGACAGAGCCGTCCTTGAGTTTCACCTGAGAGCCGTACAGTCCGCGCAAATCGGGATAGTCTTTGCCAACCGTCGGACTCATATGGCAGGCGTTGCAGCCCGTTTGCACAAACACCAGCTTGCCCTTCGCCGCTTCGGGGTCAGTGGCTTTCGCGGTGGTCGCCGTGCTGGTCGGTGTGGTCTCTGCCGTTCCATTTGGGGAGGGCGCGCTCTGGTTGCCACATGCTACAAAAAGCGCCGCAATCGCCGTCAACGAAACACCGTAGCCCATCCATCGTAGCCATCGCATCGTCATAGTGCGCCTCCTTGTCAACTCATTAGACCATATTGGTTAACTGGCTATGTTATACCCGATTGTACGCTGGTTTGTCAAGGG
>CAYYCA010000055.1:0-9947 GCA_964470265.1 uncultured Fimbriimonadales bacterium
AGGGGGAACGCGCTGCGCCGTACCTGTGCTCCACGCCCCTCTCCCACAGCGTGGGAGAGGGGAAGGATGAGGCTAACAACCCGACCCGAAGTTGAACAACACAATCAGCAGGTCGGCGTCGTCCACCACCGCGTCGCAGTTCACATCGGCGAGGTTAAAGCCGGTTGCACCGAAGTTGAACAACACCAATAACAGGTCGGCGTCGTCCACGCAGCCGTTGCCGTCCGCGTCGCCGTTGGTGATGATGCACGACACGAACCAGAACCCGCCCGTCATGCGGAACGCGCCGCCCGCGAGTTCGTTCAGGCGTGTGGCGTCGGGCTGACCCGCCGTGCTGCCAAGTTCGAAGCTCCCGCCAGTAGCGAAGGTGACTCCGCCGCCGTCGATCGTCCACCAGGTCAGGTCGTAGCCGCCGCTCGATTGGGCGTGGGCGAACATCAGGCTCAGCAGCAGGGCTGCCGAGAAGCTCAAACACTTCAAGAGTGTTCTCATCACAAATGCCTCCTGAGTTAATATAGTCTTTTTCGCTGAGGAGCCTAATTCCTGCTCCTCAGTGTTGCAAGTTTTACGGTCTGCCGATGACCACCACACCCGAGGTTCCACTGCGCTCCAGTCGCATCGGTCGCCACACGCGAAACTGCTCGTTGTAGTTGCCAGGCACAATCCGCACTGTGCCGCCCGTCGGCACGCAGAAAGTGCCTTCATACACAGTGTTGAAAGGATTCGCTGAGGTTCCACGCTCCGAGGAACCGTCGTTGCCTGGATCACCCGCTACGGCGCGGTTTACAAAGGTTGGGTTCGCCATCTCGAAAATATACCAGCGGATATTCCCAAACGCATCCGCGAACCGACCGTATCGCGCGATGGTGCAGTCATCACTGGGACCTGCCGTGAGTGTGCCTCGAACCCGACGGCTGCCGTCCATTACGGGCGAACCAGAAGAGCCAGGGCGGATGCCATAAGTGGTGTAGTCGATGCTCCACACATCGGCTCTAAAGCAAGGAGGAATGACACAGCTACTCTGGCTCGGTGGACAGAAACATCGGTCATTGTCTGAACTGGTCACGCTCCCAAACGAAATCCGCTTGAAAGTGCCGCCCGGATGATGGATTCCCGTCGCGGCGCTGCCCGACGACCAGCTACTGCTGGAGTCCCAACCGAGATACCAGCCTGCCGCAATCGGCTCGTAAGAACCCAACAGGGTCCAGTCGCTGTCAGGATAGCGTTTGAGCAAGAGCGAACCGACACTGCGTGGGAGCGAGTTCGGGTCAGGGGGCGTACCGTTGCAGGTGGCGTTTTGAAAATTCCAGACGAAGACAGTGCTGTTTGCCTCCGCCTGATCTTCCACGCAGTGATGGGCAGTCATAACAATCGGCGCGAAATCGCCTGGGTTCCGATTCAGCGCTGCGCCAGAGCAGAACCCGAAGACATTCCCTCCTGAGAGAACGGAGAGCATGGTCACGCCACGCGCCTCGCCGTCGCGCCAGCTCGCTTCACAAGCGACATCGCGGAAGAGACAGCCCCCTGCAGGCTCAAAGTCGCCGCCTTCCCAACCCGCGAACATATACCCAATCCCCGTGAGTTCGGGCAGCTGAGGACGCTCCACGCCAGATGGGATGTAAAATTCCAGTCCAATCCGCTCGCCAAAGATAATCGTTGTCCACCATGTACCGTCCTCGTTGAGGATGGGATTGCTATACGGTCCGAAGGTATAGCCCCCTTTGGGGTCATACACCCGCAATTGCTCGCCGTTGCGTCCGAAATGCCCTGTAAACTGAACGCGCAGGGCTTTCGCGTCTTGCGAATGCAATTCCAGCGCAGCAACTCGTCCGCCGTCGGGCAGTTCACGCCATCGCAGACGCTTCATCAACTCCGGCGGCGCGGGGGCTGCATAGCCTGCGGGCTGGAACGCAATCACTTCACTGTAGCCCTCCCATGAGGGTTCAGGGCGCTCCGTGCGCGGCAGTTCTACCTGCACCGCGGGAACCTGAGGCGCCAGGCGCGTCCCCGGCAGCAGCCAATTCACCTGTTTGGGCGCAGGCGCACCGTCGATAGCGACCTCAATCGAAAGCAGGTCCTCTTCCTGCGCTGTCGCCGCGCCAGCCAGTGCAACGGCGAGGGCGATTCCCAGATAGCGTTTCATTATTTCGCCTCCTTATTGCAAGTTCACGACCACCAGCACCATGCCCGTTGTGCCTTTTTCAAGGCGGGTCATAGCTTTGCCGATGATTGCGCCCTGCGCTTGGGCGAGGTCGCCCGCCGCCATCGCGTAGCCGGGCTTGTCGGCGGTGGTCAGGAAGTCGCCGGGTTCGATCGCGCGCTCGGTCGCGTCGGCGTAGACCCACACGCGCCCGCTCATCGCGATTGCGGTGTGATTCTCGCTGCCTTCCAGGTTGCCCAAGATGATGCCTTTGGACAGCCCGTTCGCGCCCGCGACCACGCCCACCACGCGGCGGTTGTATGCGCCTTGCGCCTTGCGTAGGTGTCCGGGGGTGTCGGGGTCAATCTCCACCACCATGCCGGGTTCCACTGCGTCGGTGGTGGGGAACTTCTCGGCAAGGTCTGCGCCTGTGATCTCCAGCACTTTGACGGACACTGTGCCGTCGCCGCGAATGCTCAACAGGTCGCCCGCGCTGCTGTTCCAGAAGTTGAGTCGGTCGTTCGCCACGGCGGTGCCTATTAGCCCCGCAATGTGCCATTTGCGAGCGGTGTTCGTATTGGTGAACTCCAGTCGGGCGAACTCCGCCTCGGTTTCGTGCAGACGCAGGGTCGCTCTGTCGACAGTGCTGTTGTACTCGATATACGCTCGTCCAACGAAGTAGCCGCCGTACCCTGCGGCACTGGCGGAGCGACCAAACACCCCAACGCCTGTTCCAGAAGCGTTGCTGGCGTTGCCGGATATGGCTCGCCCACTGGTCGCCGTCAGATCGCTGTGGACGCCCCAGGAACCCACGCCTGCAGTTTGTACCCAGATGCCATCGCCCACCGCACTGGTGCTGGAGTTCACTACATTTAACAATCGCGCAGCGCGGTCGCTGCGCACATCCAGTAGAAAGCCGGGCGCGTTCGTACCCACGCCTACATTGCCTGTGTTCGTGTTGTGAATGTTGGCTCCGCTCACAGCCCACACAGTCGCGCTCGCAGGCAGGTCTTGCCATGTGGCGTCGCCTGCGGCGTTGCTGGTCAACACGCGCCCCGCCGCCGCGCCTGTGGGAATTCGAAGCGCGAAGGGAATGTCGATTCGACCGTCGCCCAGGCCAACTCGGAACCGCGAAACGCCGCCCGCCAGAAAGTGGAAGCTATCGTCGTTGTCGCGATACTGCAAGCCCCAGTCGCTGAACGGCGGTGAGTGGGTAATCACCATGCGGTCGGGGTTGGATGTACCGCTCTGGAACATGTTCAGCTGCGTGGAAGTGTTCGCGTAAGGCGTGGGGTTGAGCGGAATGCGCGGCGACAAGATTGGTCCCGATGTGGCAGGATTGACCTGAATCTCCAAGAATCGCGGCGCGCCCGTCCACACCGTCGCAGGTGCGTTCAGTTGCACCGTGAACAGCCCGTTCTGCACATTCACGGTTACGTTCCCCGAATCCCAGACGAGTACCCCGATTGTAGCACCGTCGTAGATACGGAAACGCATCCCCTGAGAGGGGTTCGTTACAGGCACACCGCTCTGGCGCAGGAAGCCCTGATAGGTAAACGCTTGCGAAACGCCCTGGGCGAGGGCGACGCTCATCGTTGAAAGCGCAAGGATTGCGCTCAGCCCGAAAGTATGCCATCGATTCAGCATGGTCAACCTCCTGTGCAAGCCCATCGAGAGCTTGCGCGCCTATTATACGGAAGGGGGGCTTACGAGAGTCTTACAAAAAATGGGTTTTCGGAGGGCGCGGTAAATTTTCCCTTGGTTGGGAACGAGTATAAAGTGGTAATACCAATCGGGTTTTTAAGTGCATCGTCGGCGGGACGCCGACGCTACGAACGACTTCGCGTAGCGTCGGCGTCCCGCCGACGACTGAAGTTTGTCACTTTGCGCGTTTTATGCGATATATTGTGCGTTGGCAAAACAATGCGCCCCTATATACTGTGCTTTTTCAGCGAAGTGACAAACATCAGGCGTCGGCGTCCCACCGACGATGCACTTGAAAACTCAGTTGGTATCATCTTTGGGAGTAAAGCGGCAGGGGTCAGAGCGTGTTATACCAACTGGGGGTTCAAGTGTCGCAATTCCGCCCTCACTCCCTGCCCCCTCTCCCGCGGCGCAGGAGAGGGGAAACCAGCGGCACGGCGCATGCACGCGAATCCCCTCTCCCATGCCGTGGGAGAGGGGCTGGCGAAGGTTTTTTTTCTCGCTTGAAACCCCAGTCGGTATTACCTCACCCCCTCGTCCGCAGCGCGTGGGCAGCGCCCTACTTCTGCGCAAACCGATTTAGCGGCTTGAGGCGCGCCACGCGAGCGTCATATTCCGCGCTGTCCTCGTAGACCACCAGCAGGTTCGTCAGTTTGCGCTTGGGCAACACCTTCACCTCGCGCCGATAATAGAGGCAACTGGAGCCGCCGCCGTCCAGCGCAATCGCGTCGGTCGCACCCAGCCCGCGCATTATCCACGCCAATCGTCGCAGCGACACAGGCTGTTCCACCACGACCATCAGCAGTTTGTTCCCCTTCGTGACGCCCACCGCCACGCGCTTACCGCTCGCGTAGACCCGCCTGTCGCGGAACCCCTCGCCCTGAGGATAAAGCGCAACTTGTCCGTTCTGCAGCAGGCGCGGCCCTGCGCCCAACACGACGCGGTAGTCGCTCCAGTCGCGCTGGCGATGCAGCTTCTGGCGAATGAAGCGCACCTGATTATCGTAGGTGACGCAGAGCGCGGTCCCCACGCCCCCGAAATGCACGCGCTCGCCCTCAATCACAATATCGCCCACAGGCAGCTTGGTGGTCGTGCTGAAGTAGGTGCCCGTAATCGCCGCCGTCGGGCGCGAACGCGCCAGCAACTCCCAGATGGACTCGTCCCTGCCCAGCCTGCGTGCCGTGACGACCCCCACCCGCACATAGGGATTGTTCAAATCAGCAACCACATAGCGCACAGGAACGCCTCCGATCTTTCGATACATCAGCTTCACCGAATCGCCTGAAGCGGCTTTCGGCTTCGGCGGGGCGGCGGCGTGCGCCGACAAAAAGTTCGGCTCATGCCAGCAGCCCTGATACAACAGCGAACCCAGCAGACAAAGCAGGAGTATCCCCAGTCGCACCTGATGTCACCTACCTGTTAGACCGTGCGGAACATCGCATGGTTGCGGCTATTCCCTACTTCTATATACGCAACTTTCGGGGATTTCCTGCCTGCCAATTCTGCGAGTTTAGCCCTACGGGTATACTCTGAGCGTATTAGCGGTTCGTTCCTACGCGCTATGGAGGCAACCCTATGGCTTATCGCGACTTTCAGGAGTTCCTGCTGCGCCTTGAGCAAGAGAACGAACTCAGGCGCATTCATTATCCGTTAGACCCCTACCTGGAGATTACCGAAGTCGCCGACCGCGTGATGAAGTCGGGCGGACCCGCGTTGCTGATTGAGCGTCCCAAGGGCTACGACATCGCGCTCGCCATCAACACGATGGGTTCGAAGCGGCGCATGAGCCTCGCGCTCGGCGTGGACGACTACGAAACGATTGCGCAGGAAATCGAGGCGCTTACAAAGCCCGAACTGCCTCAGCTTGAAGGGGGGCTGCTGGGCAAGCTCCGCGCGCTGCCCGAAGTCATGCCCCAGCTGAGCAGGCTGCTCCAGGTCGCCCGCAGCGTCCCACCAACTACCGTCAAGGAAGGCGTTTCCCAGGAAGTTGTCAAAACAGGCGAGCAGATTGACCTGTTCGAGTTCCCCATCCTGCACTGCTGGCCTCAGGACGGCGGGCGGTATATCACGCTGCCGCTGGTATTCACGCACGATCCGAACACGGGTAAGCGGAATGTCGGCATGTATCGGATTCAGGTGCTGGATAAGCGCACGACGGCGATGCACTGGCAGATTCACAAAGTGGGCGCAGAACACTACCAACACGCCGAAAAGCAGGGCGAGCCGATTCAGGTCGCGGTCGTACTGGGCGACGACCCTGCGCTCACATTCTCGGCGATTGCGCCGTTGCCGCCCGCCATCGACGAGCTGATGTTCGCCGGTTTCCTGCGCAAAAAGCCCGTGGAGTTAGTGCCCGCCAAAACGGTCGATATCAAAGTGCCCGCCAACGCCGAGATTGTGATCGAGGGCTACATCAATCCGGGCGAGCGGTGTCTGGAAGGACCCTTTGGCGACCACACGGGCTACTATAGCCTCGCCGATTATTATCCCGTGTTCCATGTCACGGCAATCACCCATCGCAAGAAGCCCGTTTATCCTGCCACGATTGTGGGCATCCCGCCGATGGAAGACGGCTGGATGGGCAAGGCGGTCGAGCGGCTGTTCCTGCCGCTGGTGCGCCTGACCGTGCCCGAAATCGTGGATATGAACCTGCCCGTGGAGGGTGTGTTCCATAACTTCTGCTTCGTGAGCATCCGCAAACGCTATCCCGGACATGCCTTCAAGGTGATGAACGCCATCTGGGGCTTGGGGCAGTTAATGTTCAGCAAGTTTATCGTGGTGTTCGACGCCGATGTGAATGTGCATGACCTCGGCGAGGTTCTCTGGCGCTGGGGCGCGAATGTGGATCCCGAACGCGACACCCTGATTGTCAAGGGCCCCGTCGATGTGCTGGATCACGCCAGCCCCTATGTGGGCTACGGCAGCAAAATCGGCTTCGACGCCACCACCAAGTGGAAGGAGGAGGGCTTCACCCGCGAGTGGCCCGATGTGATTCGGATGACGCCCGAAGTGAAGGCGAAAATCGACGCAATCTGGGAACAGTTGGGGCTGTAGACGCCGAATCCCGTATTCCGTTCAGTGCGCAACCTCCCCGAACAGGGCAGAATCTCTCATAGAAACCATTTCGGGGAGGTTGCGACTATGTCGTTCAACGAGGCTCGGCAGTATATTGGGATGGAATGTACGGTCGCCTGGCGCGATCGGCGCGGGGATGTGCAGGAGCGGAACCTGTTTATTTCGGATGTCTCGTTTGTGCCCCTGTACGGCATCTGCCTGATTACCGACTACATGGAGATTCGCCTTGATCGCGTGGTGAGTATCCGCGCAGCGGGCGAGATGGCAGAGCCTGCGGCGGCGTAAACGCGAAAAATCTTACGAGGGAGGATGGGGACGCGGCGCGGGAATACGCTCTCGCGCCGCGTGTTCTCTTAGTTCGGCGTAATCGCGACCTTCATCACGCCGTTGCGCCGCTCCATGAACACTTCATACGCCTCGCGGATGTCGTCCAGCTTGAAGCGGTGGGTCAGCAACGGGGTCAGGTCGACGCGATGGGTGCGCACCATCTCCATCAGGCGACGCATGCGCTCCTTACCGCCGGGGCAGAGCGTGGTGACGATTTTGATGTCCGCCAGCCCCGCGCCAAAGGTCTCGTAAGGAATCTGCAACTTGCCGCTGTAGACGCCCAGACTGGACAGCACACCGCCGGGACGCAGGCTGCGGAGACAGTTCTCCCAGGTTTCCTGCATGCCCAGCGCCTCGATGGCAACATCCGCACCGCCATCGGTGAGTTTCTTGATTTCGGCAATCACATCGCACTCGTTCGGGTTCAGCACCACATCGACGCCCATGCGTTTGGCGAACTCCAGCCGATGGGGGTCGGTGTCGACGCCAATCACGAGCGCTGCGCCCATCAGGCGCGCGCCGATGCTCGCGCACAGTCCAATCGGTCCCTGCGCGAACACGACGACCGAGTCGCCGATGCGCACAGGGGCGGACTCCGCGCCGCTGAAGCCCGTGGAAGCGATATCGGCGAGCAGCACGACCTGCTCGTCGGTCAAATCGTCGGGGATTTTGGCGAGGTTCGCCTGCGCGTTCGGCACGACGGCGTATTCCGCCTGCACGCCGTTAATCGTGTTGCCGAACCGCCAGCCGCCTATCGCCTGATAGCCCGCCCCGTGCCCGCACTGCGCCCACTGCGCCGACAGGCACGCACGACACTGTCCACACGGGGTAATCGCGCCCACCAATACCCGGTCGCCCGGCTGATAGCCCGTGACGCCAGGTCCCAACTCCTCGACCACGCCAACGGGTTCATGCCCGATAATCAGCCCAGAGCGCACGGGGTATTCGCCTTTGACGATATGGACATCGGTACCGCAGATGGTTGTGAGTGTGATCCGAATTAACGCTTCGCCAGGTCCAGGGACGGGGACAGGGACTTCTTCGATGCCGAATCGCATAATGTCGCGAAACACATTCGCTCGCATCGTTTTAGCCATGATGGTTCCTCCCGTTGCATCGCGAGGGTTCGCTCTCGTCGTTGAGGAAGCGGGGCAGAGCACGCGATGCCGTTCTCCACTTCTGACAAAACGGCGGGATTCCTACCGCCGAAGCCGCCGCTTCCACAGGATTTTCCCCGATGGGGTAGAATCTCTGCCCTTACAGAGGAGAGGAGGACATCCGATGAAAATCCAGCTCAACCGCAAGCAGTTTGATGACGCATTAGGCGTTGTGGCGGGCGCGGCGGCGGCGCGCGCCTCGCTCCCCATTCTGAGCCACCTGTATCTGGAAGCGCAGGGCGACGCACTACGCCTGCTGGGCAGCGATTTGGAGCAGTGGGTTGAGTGCCGCATCCCCGCGATTGTCGGTGAAGACGGCGCGACGACGCTGCCCGCACGCCTGCTCACTGAACTTGTCGGCTCGCTCGGCGGCGAGGAGATCAATATCGAATCGGGCGAGCGCCATCAAGCGATTGTCACCAGCGGCGACTCGCGCTACCAGCTGCTGGGACTGCCCGCCGAGGAGTATCCGCCCATCCCCGAAATCGAGTCGCCAAGTGAACTTGCACTGCCCGCCAAGCACTTCCTCGAGATGGTCGGTTCGGTCGAGTTCGCGGTGTCCAAAGAGGAAGCCCGCCAGACGCTCACTGGCATCCGCATGGAGTTCGAGGGCGACACGCTGCGCCTCGTGGCGACCGACACGCACCGCCTCGCCGTGCGTACCGCGCGTATCGACTCGGGCGCAGGCGAACCTACCAGCGCAATTGTGCCCCTGAAAGCGATTCAGCTTGTGCATAAAATCCCGACCGCCGAGACGATTACCCTGCGGCTCGGCATGCATCGTGCGGCGTTTATCGGCGAGAACGCGGCGGTCTACACCCAGCTGATTGAGGGGCAGTACCCGAACTACCAGCGCGTGATTCCGCAGGAGTATACGCGCAAGTGGACGCTGATGGCGCAGGACTTTCGGAATGCGCTGCGCCGCGCTTATCTGGTGGCGCGCAGCAACTCGAACAAGGTTTATCTGCGCACGGATGGCGAGAAGCTGGTGATTACGGCGCAGGGCGATGTGGGCGAGGCGACCGAGCGCGTGGATCTCATTCGCGAAGGCGACGATCTGGAAATCGCCTTCAACGCCCGCTACATCCTCGATGTGCTGGATGTGGTGAAAAGCGAAGGCGTGGTGATTGAACTCACGGAGGCGTTGCGTCCCGCCGTGTTCAAACCCGCTGAGATGGACGATTACCTGTGCGTGATTATGCCGATGGCGCTGTAGGAAGCGCCGCGTTTCGGGGCGCGTTGCCGACGCGCCCCGTGGGGGCTCAAGTGCCGTAAAATCTTCGTTGAGGAACGCATGGTGCGACGGCATTCCTGCCGTCGCCAGTAGAGAGTGCAACCGTGGTACGACGGCAGGAATGCCGTCGCACCATGTGCGCTTGGCGCGGTTTGGGGACGATTTAATCTTTGAGGCGCTGATGGGGTTTGAATAAATAGTGCTTCGCCTCTCGTGATTATTTGGATGTTTTGCCCCCCTCCTTGAGGTTCCCCCCGCTGCGCGAGGGGAACCAAAAAGCGGCTCGGTTCCCCCTACTGCGTAGGGTGAA
>CAYYCA010000056.1:0-9774 GCA_964470265.1 uncultured Fimbriimonadales bacterium
TACGCGAAGCCGTTCGTAGCGTCGGCGTCCCGCCGACGACGCACTTGAAAACCCAGTTGGTATTGATACCGATTGGGGTTTCAGGTGTCGCAATTCTGCCCTCACCCTCTAACCCCCTCCTGACAAGGGTACAACACTCTACCTCAACCCCCTCCTTTAGGTTCCCCCTACTGCGTAGGGGGAACCTAACAGGGTTCGGTTCCCCTCGCGAAGCGGGACGTCGGTTTTGGGTATATCCTGGCGGCGTGTGTGGGGAACCGAAAAGCGGCTCGGTTCCCCCTACGGAGTAGGGGGAACCTAAAGGAGGGGGTTCCAGAGATTGACGAGAGGCGAAACATTAACTACCCCCTCTCCCACGCTGTAGGAGAGGGGGTGAGGGTGAGGGCAAGACAGGAGCCGTTTTGCGCTATCTAAACTCCCGTGATACTGCCTCAACACCCGCTGCCAAAGTTGAACAGCACCAGCAGCAGGTCCGCGTCGTCCACCACGCCGTCGCCGTTCAGGTCGGTCGCCGGGTTATTCGAGCCGAAGCTGAACAGCACCTGCAGTAGGTCAGCGTCATCCACGCAGCCGTTGCCGTCGATATCGCCGACGGGGCGCGTGCTGGTCTGCACGGTGAGGCGATAGCGCTGCACATCATCGGTAGAGCCAGGACCCGAAAACACCCGCGCATAGAAGATTCCGCCCGCAGGGGGCAGGACGAAGTTCGCAATCTGCTCTGGTTGCCCCACGCCGTTGGAGGTCGCCGACGCTAAGATGGTCGTTCCCGAACTATCACGCAGCTCCAGTTGCAGGTTCTGGATCTGTTGCGTGTTCACCGTCGTCGCCGTACCCCCGTCCGGTCCCACTTGATAAGTGCCGCCAATTGGGGTGACGGTAATTGTTAAGCGGCGGAAGGCAGGGATTTGCAAGCGGTACCAGTCCACATCTGCTGTCCGGTCTAAACTAGCGAACTCCAGCGTTGTGCTGTTGGTATTCGTCATATCGATTGGCGTCGCCTGCGAGGCGCTGTTGTTCAACTCGTAAGGGTCGCCGTAGAAGCGATGCACGCCGCGAATATCGTCGTCCTGCGGCCCATCGAAGTTCGTGTTCAGGTACGGCTCCATCAGTTTCGTGCTGTTGGTGGGAATCGTGTGCCCGAAGCCCAACCCGTGTCCATGCTCATGCATGATGGTATTGCGCAGGAAGCGGTAGGTTCCGCCGCTGGACTGCCAGCTTTCGCTGCTGTCCAGCACCATGTCGCCCGTGTTGGGGAAATAGTTGAACGCCAGCACGCCGTTGGCGCCGTCGAGGTTGCGTGCGCCGATGCGCACATCGCCGCGCGGGGCGGTCGCCGAGCCGCCGCTGTTGGGGAACGCCGCGCCGTCGTCGCTCACCTCTTCATAGCGCACACCCGCTACCTGCTGCCAGCGGGCGAAACTGTTGCGGAACTGGTTTTGCCAGAGCGTCGTATTTCCGCCGAACTTGCTGTTCATACTGCTAAACAAATTGCTGGGCGCACTGCCGCCGCTCAATCCGGGTAGTTGCACGCCGTCGGGCACGAAGCTCCAGCGCAGGCGAATGGGGTTGCCGCGACTGCCTGTGCTGCCATACGAAGTGGACGACCAGCGAGTGCCCGCGTTGTAAGCGGGCAGAAAGTCGCCAAATATCAGGCGCGAGATATACTCTACATATTCAGGCGGCGTGCCTGGCGCAAAGCACAGGTGCAGCGCGTAGCCATCGTGCGTCACGCCTTCCGCACAGCACGAGCCGACACCCCGCACGCCTGTCAACGACTCAATCGCGCGATGTTGAAAATCGAACGAATAGGGCTGCTCCCAGTCCCACAGCGGCGCCCACGCGGGAGTAATCGGCTTGTTAACCAGCAACGGCGTTCGGGGGGAAGGTGAATCAGCAAAGGTAAGACCTGTTAACAACAACCCCGCGAGACTGCCTAATACTCGATAGCGTTTCTCCATATCTGACCTCCTGTGTGATTGCAGGCAATCACAGGGCGGGCGCACCCGCGCGCCCGTCTGCTTATTATAGCACATTTTATGCCATTTGGGGTATCCTCTCCGCAATGCGCCGTGTATTAATCCTCGGCTCCACAGGCTCCATCGGCAAGCAGACGCTGGATGTGATTCGCCGATTGCCTGAACGGTTGCAGGTCGTGGGGCTGGCGACCTACCGCGACCATGAGACCTTGCTGGCGCAGGCGGCGGAGTTCGGCGTGCGCCTGACAGGGCTAATCGAACCGCCCCGTGCCTCCCTGCAGGGGCATATCCCGTTCGTGGGGGTGGAGGGGCTATGCGCGATGGCGCAGCGCGCGCAGGTCGATGTGGTTGTCGTTGCGCTGGGCGGCGCGATTGCGCTCAAGCCGACGCTCGCCGCGCTGGAGGCGGGCAAAACGGTTGCGCTCGCCACCAAGGAGGTACTGGTGGCGGCAGGTGAGGTGGTGATGCGCGTCTCCAAGCAGTTCAACGCGCCCCTGCTGCCCATCGACAGCGAGCATTCAGGCGCGTTCCAGGCAATGCTCGCAGGCGAACGCGACCAGGTGGCGCGGCTCATTCTCACCGCCTCTGGGGGACCATTCCGCACACGACCGCTGGAAACTTTCGACGCGATTACTGTGCAGGAAGCCCTCCAGCACCCCAACTGGGACATGGGCGCGAAAATCACCGTCGACTCCGCCACGATGATGAACAAGGGGCTGGAGGTCATCGAAGCGCATCATCTGTTCGGCTTGAAACTGGAGCAGGTGGAAGTGTTGATTCACCCGCAGAGCATCGTACATGCGCTGGTGGAGTTCGTGGACGGCTCAATGATAGGGCAGCTCAGCCTGCCCGATATGCGCCTGCCAATCCAGTACGCACTGTTGTATCCAGAGCGTGTGGACACAGAGCTGCCGCGCCTGCGCTTAGAGCAAATTGGGCAGCTGACCTTTGAAACGCCCGACCCTGCGCGCTATCCATGTCTGGAGCTAGCGTATGAGGCGGCGCGAATCGGGGGCACGATGCCCACCGTGCTGAACGCCGCGAACGAGGTCGCCGTGCGGGCGTTCCTGCAGGGGCGTATCCGCTTCACGGACATCCCGCGCCTTGTGGAGCAGGCGATGACGGCGCATACGCCTACGCCTGCAACGCTGGAGAATGTAATCCAAGCCGATGGCTGGGCAAGAGCATTCCTGCAAAAGCAGAAGCCTATTTGACTTATAAGTCCCTCAAAGATTAAATCGTCGCCTTTTCACACTGTTTACCCCCCTCCGTAAGGTTCCCCCCCCACTGCGCGAGGGGAACCGAAAACCTGCTCGGTTCCGCCTATTGCGTTGGGGGAACCTTATAGAGAGGATTCCTGGAACAATGCTACTGCCCTCAGGTTCAGGTCGAGGTAGAGCGTTGTACCCTTCTCAGAGGCTGGGATTGGAGAGAGAAAACAGCAGGTTTAGCGACTCCAACGGAAACCTGTCACAAAACGCCAGCTGATTCTTATACAAACCCAGGCTGGGAGAATGCGATGGCAACTGCCGTGATATACCTACTTGGCGTGTTTGTGCTGCTGGTAGCAGTGCATGAGCTGGGGCATTTATGGGCTGCCCGATGGTTCAAGATGAAGGTAGAGGAGTTTGCAATCGGGATTGGTCCCGTTTTAGCGCGGCTCTGGCGCGGACGCGACGGCGCGCTGTATACCATCCGCGTGTTTCCCGTCGGCGGGTTCGTGAGAATCGCGGGCATGGCGCCCGACGAGCGAGACATCGAGGGAGGGTTCATGTCGAAGCCCTTGCACGCACGTGCGCTGACGATTCTCGCGGGACCTGTCGCCAGTCTGCTGCTTGGCTTTGTGCTTTTGGGGGTTGTGGGCTTCAGTGCGGGGCTGCCCTCGTCCGCGAACCCGACCCTGCAGGTGCGGTTCGTGTTGCCTGGTACGCCTGCCCATCTTGCGGGGGTTTGCATCGGCGATACTGTCCTGAAGGTAGGCGACCAGACGGTTGAAAGTGTTCAACAGTTCGAGCAGGTGATTGCCGCCTACGCAGGTCGGACGGTAACGCTGTTCCTGCAACGCGACCCACAGAAGATTACGCTCGCTCTGACCATCCCCCCAGATGTCGGTCATTCAAGAAGGATTAGCCACACGCTCGGATTGGATTGGCTTTGTGAGCGGGAGCATTTCGAGCTGGGAACCGTCACCGCGACGGCTGCGATGACAACGGTCGCTGTACCCGTGGGAGTCTGGCAAGGCGTCGCCGGGTTGTTCACCGGGCAGGGCGACTTGCGAAATGTCGGCGGCGTTCTCTCGATTGCCAGCCTGCTGCACGCGACAGCACAGCTGGGATTTTGGGAGATGCTTGAGTTCGCTGCGATGTTTAGCCTCATGCTGGGCGCGATTAACCTGTTGCCCATCCCCATACTGGACGGAGGTTATCTATTGATTTTCCTAATCGAGGCGATTCGGCGGCGTCGGCTCAGCGCAGAAGCGTTCGCCTGGGTTCAGTTTCTCGGAATGCTGGTGGTGATGGCGTTGTGTCTGGGCGTGGTTTCGCTGGACCTTTACCGACTCTGGACGGGCGCACTGGTTCGCTGACCGCGGGGTCGGAACGCTGCAGACAGGTACACTTTTGCTATGCTTCAAGCCTGGCTCTCTGCGCCGCGCGAACTGACGCTGCGCGACGCGCCGATTCCTGAACCCGACGCAGGCGAGATTGTGGTGAAGGTGCGCCTTGCGCTGACCTGCGGCACGGATTTGAAGACCTATCGACGCGGGCACGCGAAGCTGCCGTTCGGTCTCTTTGGACACGAAGGCGCGGGCGAGATTGTGGCGGTTGGCGCGGGCGTGCAGCATCTGCAGGTGGGACAGCGCGTCACATGGCTGCCTACCGCGCCGTGTGGGGACTGCTTCACCTGTCGGCGCGGGCGGTTCAACCTGTGTCGGAATCTGTTCGAGAGTGTAGTGCTGGGCAGCTACGCCGAGTATCTGAAAATCAACGCGCGGGTGGCGAGCGTGCATGTGTTCCCGCTGGAGGGGTTGAGCGACCTGCGCGGGGCGTTCGTGGAGCCGCTTGCGTGCGTGCTGCATGCGTGGCGAATGCTGGAGCCGCTGCCAGGCAGGACGGTGTGCATTTTAGGTACTGGCGCGATGGCGTATCTCCATCTGATGGAGGCAAAGGCGCGTGGGTGTGAGACGCTGGTGATAGGGCGGCGTGCGGAACGGCTGGAACTGGCGAAGGAACTGGGGGCGGATGCCATCCTACTTTTTGAGCATGTAGAGCAGCTGAGCGCCCTCACTGACGGCGGCGCGGATATCGTGATTGAAGCCACGGGCGCAAAACCTATCTGGGAACTCGCGCCCGAACTCGCTGCGCCGGGCGGGAAAGTGTTGCTCTACAGCGGGCTGGCGAAAGGCGAGACCGTGAGTATCCTTGCCGAGCGATGGCACTATGACGAACTCACGATACTCGGTAGCTTCCACTTCACGACTCAGGATGCCCTGAACGCCCTGCAACGCCTGCGTCAGCACGAGTTCGCTGTCGAACGCCTGATTACCGCCACGCGCCCACTGCGGGAAATCGTGCAGGTGTTCGAGGCGTTAGACAGGGGCGAGGGGATTAAGTACGCGATTGTGCCGTAATCCTTTATTCCGCGCTCAGGCGGCTATACTCCTCGCGCAACGCAGCAGCCTCCTGCGGGCGTCCCTGCGCCTCGTAGAGCGCGGCGAGGTCGTTCAGCGTCTGCAGATGCGCGCTCAGAATCTGCCTTTCTCGTTCGGGGTTATACATGCCCAGCGCGCGCCCCGCCAGATTGAACGGGTAGGTGACCTCGCGATAGTTGCGGAACACCTGCAGCGCCTGCTCGTAGTGCCCCTGCGCCTTGACAAGGTCCTTCAGGGCGCGATAGTGGCGGGCTAACGCGAGGTGCGCGAAGCCGTAGGCGGTCTCCACGAGTTCGGGCACGGCGCGAATGCGTCCGTAGGGGCTGTTCTGAATCTCGATAACGCGCTCGTAGTAGCGCTTCGCCGCATCGGTCAGGACAGGGTTGTCGGGATCGGGCTGCGCGAGGCGGGCGAGTTTAAGCAGCGCGGGCAGGCTATGCGGGTCGCGCTCCAGCGCGGCTTCGTACTGCGCCCGCGCCTGCGCCATATCGTCCTCGCGCTCGTAATACATGCCCAGTCGGTAGAGGTTGCGCGGCGACGGCTTGAGCCGTACGGAGCGCGCCATCAGCTCGAACGCCGTCTCGCGCCTGCCCAGCGCGTAATACAGCTCGCCCGCGTCCATCAGGTAGTCGGGGTTGTTCGCGTCGAATCGGCGCGCGAGGCTGTAAAACTCCGCCGCCTGCGGCACATGGGAGACCAGTGTCTCGTACCGCCCCTGATTGGCGTACCACTCGCCCAGTCCGAAGGCGGCGAGCGCGGTCGCCAAAGTGAGCGCGACGACGAGCGCCGTGCCCCGTCGCTCAATCGCGCGGATTGGTAGCGCGAACACCCCGTCCACTGCCAGCGCGAGTCCCAGTCCCAGCAGGGCGCAGAGCGTGAGCAGGTTCGCGAACGCCTGCAGGTCAGAGTCGACAGCGTTATGCAACGCTGCGCCGACGACGCCCGCGAAAACGCCCATGCGCATCGGACGCCAGTCCATCACGCGCGGCGCGGGGCGATTCGGGTCGGGCGGCAGTTCCCGCTGTGCTGCGCGACTCACCCAGCCGAACGCGAACGCAATCAAGAATAGCAGCGCGGGCAGCCCCGACTCGGCGGCGATTTCCAGATAGGTGTTGTGCGCCGAGCGCGTGTAGCCCGCTTCCGCGTAGCGGGGGTACTGCCACTCGAACGCGCCCGTCCCGACGCCGAAAATCGGGTTCGAGAGCGCGGCGCGGGCGGTTCCTTTCCATGTCTCGATGCGGAACGCGCCCGAATGCACATCCTGCGCGGCGGCTTGGGGGGTCAGGCGTTGCGTGGCGGGCGTGCTGAGCCAGAACACGCCGAGCAGCAACACGCCCACCACCGCAAGGCGCATTATAAAATCCCGCGCGAGCAGTCGCCACGCCCCTGCGATTGCCAAAAACATGACCGCCGCGCCCACAAACGCCAGCATGCCCAGCCGTGAGGCGGTCAGCGCGAGCGCGCTCAGCTGCAGCCATAGCGCGACGGTGAGCAGCGCGGTGTAGCCCCGCCGACGCAACTCAGGCAACTCGCGCCCCAGCATCAGCAGCAACCCCATCGTGAGCGGCGCGGACATCGCCAGATAACCCGCGAGCAGGTTCGGATTGAAAAAACTCGCGAACACGCGCCAGTTCGGGACGCCCCCCAGCGCGTTCAGCAGGTACTCCGAGCCGCTGCGCAGCCCAATCAGGCTCGCGCTCACGACAATCGGCGCGATGACCAGCTGCGCGGACACGCCCCGCCGCGCCACCGCTACAATCGTGAGGATGCTCACCAGCCCCACCAGCCACTGCACGACGCGCAGCGCGCCTGCCCAGCCCGACTGCATCAGCACAGCCGATAGCCCCATCCATGCAATCAGCAACGCGAACGGCGCGAGAAAGCGTCCGACGGGCAGCCGCCACATCTCGGCGTTCCACGCGGCGATGAAAAAGCCCGTCAATATCAGCAGGCTCACGAGGAACATCCCCATCAGGGGCATATCCGCGCTCCAGAGCAGCGCGCCGAGCGTATCGCTGGGCGCGACAGGGCGCGCCCCGACATACACGCTGCCCGACAGCCACGGCGCGAGCGCGACGCCGACGCCCGTCAGACCCGCCGCCCACGACGCCCACTGCGGCGGACGCGCCTTGACCTTCGCCTTACCGTTCCCGTGCTGCTTGACGCCATTCCTCTGCATACCGAAATACCGCCTCAATCAAGGGCGACCAGTCGTAGTAAAGCGCGGGCAACTCGCTGAGCGCCGCCCACCGCACACCCTGCGACTCGGAATCCGCCCGCAACGGTTCGATTCGCTCTGATTGCGCCAGAAACACGGGCGCGCTGCAGGGCGCAGGCTCCTGCGCCGAGCAGGGCGAGAGCAGATACGCGCCAATCGGCTCCACCTGGCTCAGAATGGCTCCTGCCTCTTCATACGCTTCCCGTCGGGCGGCGGCGTCGGGCGTCTCGCCCGCCTCAATCCGCCCGCTGGGGGCGCAGTACCCCCGCTCCCGAATATTCGCCAGCAGGTAGCGCCCCGCCCCGTCGCTGATTAAGACCACCACATAGCGCGGCGGAGGCAGTTCCGTCGCCTGCGCCGCAGGCACGAACCGCATGCGCCTGCCCGCCCAGACCGCCGTCAGCGCGTCCCAATCGGTCAAGGCAACTCCCTCCGCCCGCCGACAATCTTGCCCTGCACATAGCTCAGCGGAATCGCCCCAATCTGACGGCTGTCCTCCGAGCGCTCCAGGTTGTCGCCCACCACAAAAATATGCCCTTCGGGCACGCGCCCGCCCATCATATAGACCAGCGGCGACCAGTAAGCGCGCGGTACCTGTTCGCCCGCCAGCGCTGCCACGCGCTTAATCAGCAACTCGCCTGTCGGTCGCATAATCACCACCACATCGCCTTTCTGGACAGGTCCGAACAGCCAGTAGGCGGTGGTCATCAGCAGGCGGTCGCCGTGTTTGTAAGTCGGCTCCATCGAGGGACCGTTCACCACCACGATTCGGAAGTTCAGCGCGAAAAAGAGCGCGAGCAGCCCGAAGATGGTGAGCAAAATCAGCGAGCGCGTCATGCGGGTGTTTCGGCGTTGCTCCATCATGTCAGCAGCGCTCATCACTTATGCCCCTCCATAGCCCACGGCGAGTTTTTCAGAGCCTTTCGGCGGACGCCACGGGTCGCGCGGGTGATAGAACCGCCACACCTCACGGGCGACCTCGCGAATGGCGACCTCGCCCTCGTTTTCAGGCGTCCAGCGCGTGTCCTCGTTCTCCTTCGTATATACGGCAAGGATGTACGCCCCCGACGGCGAGAACACAATCCCGACATCGGAGCGCGAGCGGTTCACCGCGCCCGACTTGAGGCACGCCGTCACCCACGGAGGCACAGAACTGCCAATCAGGTCGTCGTAATACTGATGGCTCATAATGCGCAGCATGCGGTCGCACGCAGCGGGCGAGGCGGCTCGGTTCGTGCGAATAGCGTCCAGCAACTGCACCATCTCGTTCGGGGTACACATTCCCATCCCCCACTTGTCGCGCAGGGCTTTCAGTTCAGCGTCGTCGGGCGGATGGAGCGCGAGCAGCTTCGTGTTGCGCAAGCCGAGCCGCTCCAGATGACGGTTTACCTCCACCGTGCCCAGCCGCCGCGCGAGCATAATCGTCGCCGTGTTGTCGCTCACGGTAATCATCAGGTGCAGCAACAGTTTCACTTCAACCGACTGGTTCTCCTTGTAAAATTGCAGCAGTCCAGAGCCATCGCGAAGGTCGTCGGGGGTGATGGGCAGTTTCTCGCTGTAGCTGAGGCGTCCTGCGTCGATCTCCTCCATCGCCTTGCTCATCACGGCGACCTTGATGGTGCTGGCAGTGGGGAAAATCTCGTCGCCGCGATAATCGAGGCGGTGGTTATGGCGGGTGTGATAGAGGCTGTAGCCCATCACGCCGCGATGCCGTTCACAGATTGCGTCCAGTTTCGCTTTCAGCGGTTTCGGGTCGCGCGCCATAGCAGAAAGTGTACCTGACTCGCCCCGCCCACTTGACGCCGCCGTCAAACCATGCTATAATATAGTTCAGAATACGATTTCTCAGCTCGCGTAGCACGGGCGTCTCGCTCGTGCCTGCGTGGCTTGGGCGTCTCGCCCAAGCCGTGTGGAGTAAATACGCTTGAGCG
>CAYYCA010000057.1:0-5670 GCA_964470265.1 uncultured Fimbriimonadales bacterium
GGAAATTGCAGCCACTTCTCCCCAAGTTGAGGCAAAGCTGTGTACCCTTATCAGCCACCCCCCTCTCCGTAAACGCAGAGGAGAGCGGGGGAGTGAGGTGGAAAAAGCAGGGGAAAGGACAGTCGTGCCCCCAAAGTTGAGGCTACATCCGATCGCGTCAGAAGCAGGTATAATCGCTTCTGCAAAGGAGCGCAACGATGCCGCAGGGGTATGTGATTGGCGTGGATGTCGGAACCGCCAGCGCACGCGCAGGGCTGTTTGACCTGCAGGGCAAACGGCTCGCTATTGCCGCGGAGCCGATTCAGATTCACCGTCCTCAGCACGAATACGCCGAGCAGTCGTCTGAGGACATCTGGCGCGCCGTATGCAAGGTCGTGCGTCAGGTAGTGGACGAGGCGCGGGTACATCCCGACACGATTCTCGGCATCGGCTACGACGCCACCTGCTCGCTCGTCGCGCTGGACGAGAACGACCAGCCCCTCAGCATCTCCCCAACGGGCGACCCACAGTGGAACATCATCATGTGGATGGACCATCGCGCCGTCGCTGAGACGGAGCAGGCGAACGCTGGGGATTACGAGGCGTTGCGCTATTCAGGCGGCGCGCTCTCCCCTGAGATGGAGCCGCCCAAACTCGCCTGGCTGCGCAACCACATGCCCGACACCTTCGAACGCGCAGGCAAATTCTTAGACCTCGCCGATTTTCTGGTCTACCGCAGCACGGGCAACAACCTGCGTAGCGAATGCACGATGGGCTGCAAATGGACTTACCTGCCCGCCGAGAAACGCTGGGACATGCGTCTGCTGCAGGATTTGGGCATCGCGTCGATTCTGGAACGCGGGCGGGCGGGCGACGCGATTCTGCCGCTGGGCAGCCCAGCGGGCAACCTGACCCCGCAGGCGGCGAGCGAACTGGGGTTATCCCCCAATACAAAGGTCGCGATTGGCATCGTGGACGCGCACGCGGGTACCATCGGGCTGCTGGGCGCGGTCTGGGCGGGCGAGCCAGAACCGCGCATCGAGAAACTGGAACGCGCGATGGCGCTGATTGCGGGCACTTCGTCCTGCCTGATGGCGCTTTCGCAGCAGCCGCGCTTTGTGCAGGGTGTGTGGGGACCCTACTATGGCGCGGTGCTGCCCACGATGTGGATGAACGAGGGCGGACAATCGGCGGCGGGCGCGCTCATCGACTACACGCTGGAGCATCACCGCCAATACCCCGCGCTGGAGCTGAAAGCCGAACGCGAGGGCGTCACGGTTTACGAAGCGGCGAACCGCATCATCGATGAACTCACTCGCGAGTTGCCCTACCCTGCCCTGCTCACGCGCCACCTCCATGTGTTGCCCGACCATTACGGCAACCGCGCGCCTTACGCCGACCCGCACGCCCGCGGCGTGGTGGACGGACTCACACTCGACACCAGCCTGAACGCGCTCGCCACGCTCTACTATGCGACGCTGCAGGCGTTAGCCTACAACATCCGCGATGTGCTGCGCGCGATGAGCGAGGCGGGCTATCAGATTGACGCCATCTATGTTACGGGGGGCAGCGCGAAGAACCGCTACTGGCTGCGCGAAACGGCAGACATCACGGGCTGTCGCGTCGTGGTGAACCGCGAACCGGAAGCCGTGCTGCTCGGCAGCGCGATTCTGGGCGCAGTCGCCGCAGGCGCCTACCCCGACATTCCCAGCGCGATGCATGCGATGACCGCCCCCGACTTTGTGGTGGAGCCGAACCCCGCGACCCGCGACTACCATGCCGTGAAGTTCGAACTGTTCCGCGAGCTGTATCAGCAGCACAGGGCGCGGCGCGAGGCGATGCGGCGATTCGCGTAGAAAGCCTCTGGCGGGGGCAAAGATTCCTCGCTCCGCTTGGAATGACAGACATCGCCCGCGACACAACCTTCGTCATTCCGAACGCAGCGAGGAATCCCATCTTGTCAAGACGCCCAAAGGTACACTTAGACTCATGGCGTACCCGATAGCCGAGATAGTCACGCGTCTGGAAACTCTCTATGGCGTTCCCGAATGGAAGCCGCGCAACAACCCGCTGGAGGAACTGATTCACTGCATTCTATCGCAGCACACCTCCGACGCGAACTCGTTCCGCGCCTATCGGCAGCTGCGCGAGCGCTATCCCACATGGCAAGCGGTCGCAGACGCGCCTGTTGAGGAGCTGGCGGCGACGATTCGCTCAGGCGGATTGGCGAACCAGAAAGCCCCGCGCATTCAGGCAGTGCTGAAAGCCGTCTACGAGGCGCGCGGCGAGTATAACTTAGACTGGCTGCACGAGTTGCCTACGCCCGAAGCCCGCAAGTTCCTGCTGAGCCTGCCCGGAATCGGTCCCAAGTGCGCTGCGATTGTACTGTGTTTCTCGATGGGGCGTCCCGTGATTCCGGTCGATACGCATGTGTTCCGCGTCTCATGGCGGCTGGGGCTGATTCCGAAGTCGCTGGGCGAGGCAAAGGCGCACGACGCGCTGGAGGCGATAATTCCTGAGCCGCTGGTCTATCGGTTCCATGTTGCGCTGATTCGGCACGGACGCGCCATCTGCAAGGCGCAGAACCCGCGCTGCGAACAGTGCCCGCTCAGGGATTTTTGTGCGTACTACAACAGTCCAGAACGGCGGGATTCCTCGCTCCGCTCGGAATGACAGGGGATGTTCACCTGAAAATCGCTGTCATTACGATCAGAGCGAAGAATCTCATTTTGTTATACCGATCGGGTTTTCAAGTGTATCGTCGGCGGGACGCCGACGCCTGATGTTTGTCACTTCGCTGAAAAAGCACAGTATATAGGGGTGCGCTGTTTCGCTAACGCACAATATATCGCATAAAACGCGCAAAGTGACAAACTTCAGTCGTCGGCGGGACGCCGACGCTACGCGAAGCCGTTCGTAGCGTCGGCGTCCCGCCGACGATACACTTGAAAACCCAGTTGGTATTATTTTCACTTTTGAGGCGCTTACCAATCGCGAGTTCAAGGAGCGTATATCGTCGGTATACCCGCCGGCGATATGCGCCCCTTGAACCCTCAGTTTGCGTTACCGCAGCCTTCTTCGTGGGCAAGACCTATCAACGGTTCGCCTTCGGAACGGGGAGGATTCGCAGTGGGGGTCTTCGGGCGAATGAGCGCAACAATTGCGCCAATCGAATCCGCTGTTTGCATCCCGCCCTCGAGGAGCGTGTTCCACAGGCGCGTGGCTGCGCCGCCTGTGAAGTCACGCTGCTCGATAGGGCGCGTCGTCAGGGCGTACACGGGTAGTCCCTGCGCCTGTGCCCAGAGCGCGAGTTCGAGGTTGCGCAGGTTGCCATGTCCAAAGGGCGTTTCAGCAATCACGACCGCGTCGGCGGTTTCAACGACCCGCCGCGCCTGATGGTAGGCGGTATCCGATACAGGCGAGAAGGGCTGCTCAGTGATGTGGGTCAGGCGCAACGCGCGGGCGACCTCTTCGTCCGTATCCAGCAGGTTCAGCACGCCCGTGCTGACGCGCCAGCCTGCGGCGAGCAGGGCATAGTAGACCGCCGCGCCCGCGCCCCCGCCTGCAACGACGAACGCATGGGGCGCGTCGGGCGACGCAACAGGCGCGCCGTCGGGGCTGAGCGCGAACAGCAACGGTCTGCCCGTGAGCGGGTTCGTCTGACGCAGCACAGGCGTCTGATACACCTGCTCCAGTAGCGCAGGCTGCAACGCTTCCTCAGGCGAACCCTGCGCCACAATCCGCCCCTGACTCATCAGCACAATCCAGTCGGCGTACTGGCTCGCCAGATTTAGGTCGTGCAGCACGACCAGTGCGCCAACGCCCTGCGTATGGGCGTATTGACGCAGGCGGTGCATCAGTTGCGTCTGATGATGGAGGTCTAAATGCGCGGTCGGCTCATCCAGCAGCAGGTAGCGCGCTTCTTGGGCGAGGGCGCGGGCGAGGTTCACCCGTTGCCGCTCGCCCCCGCTGAGCTGGCTGATTGTGCGCTCGGCGAGGTGAGTCATCTCGGTCTGCGCCATCGCGCGGAACACGGCGTCCCAATCGGCGCGACTGACGCTCCAGAACCCTTTCTGGTGGGGGTACCGCCCCATCATCACCAGCTCGGCGACGGTGAACCCCATCTCGCTGGGCGTCTCCTGCGGCGCGTAGGCGACGAGACGCGCAAACTCGGTCGGGCTGTACGACTCATACGGTTTGCCGTCCAGCGTGCGCCTGCCCTCCAGCGGCTGCAAAGTGCGGGCGAGCGCGCGCAACAGCGTCGACTTGCCCGCCCCGTTCGGACCCAGAAGCGCAACCACCTGCCCGGGCGCAACCTGCAGCGAAGCGTCCCACACAACGGGTGTCTGGTTATAGCCTGCGACAATCGATTCGGCGACCAACATCGCGCTCAGGAGGAATCATACCGAACGCCGCGCACGACGCAGCCGTTTCCTCAACGCCCACAGGTCAGCGAGGGCGCGTCCGTAGCGTTCCAGCCCGTAGCGCGAGCCGCCGTGCTGACGCCGGCGATGTTCGACCTCTACCTCTGCTACGCAATAACCAAGCTGGTGCGCGATTAAGGGCAGGTAGCGGTGGAAATCGCGCTCCAGCCAGGGCAGCAGGGCGAGTGCGACCTCGCGACGCATGCCCTTGAACCCGCAGTTCGCGTCATGCAAGGGGAGACGAAACAACCAGCGAAGCCCTGCGTTGAATACGCGCGACGCCAGCACCTTGAGCGGCGGGTCGCGCCGCCGCCTGCGCCAGCCCACTACCATATCCACCTTGCCCGACTGCAGCATCGTGAGCATCGATGTAATCGCTTCGGGGTTCTCCTGCAAATCGGCGTCTATCGTGAACACATACGCGCCCTGCGCCGCTGTAATGCCTGTGCGATAGGCGGCGGTCTTGCCCTGTTTATGGGCGTGGCGCAGGGCGCGCAGGCGCGGCTCGGCTTGCTGCGCCGCCTGCAGGTACTCCCAACTACCGTCGTCGCTGCCGTCGTCCACGAGAATCATCTCCCACGCCTGCCCCGTAGCATCGAGAGCGCAGGCGCACTGCCGAATCAGCTCTGGCAGGTTCGGACGCTCGTTATACAGGGGCACAATCAGGCTCAGCGTGGGGGATTCCATCGGTAGGCTCGCGTGACCTCCAGCGGCGTTTCGTAGTCCAGTGTGAAACGGAACGGAGCGTTCGTGCGAATCAGCGCATAATACGCTGCGCCTTCGAAATCCATCGTGCGCAGCGGCAGCAGCGGCGGACACACGCGCTCGTCAATCAGCGTTGTGTTGTTTTCAAAATCGGCGGGCATTTTGCCTTTGTACACGCGCTGGGGCACGAGAATCGCATCCCCGCGTTGTAGCCCCTCGCCACTGGGCAACAGTTTGCGGAAGCCCTGCTGCTCGGCATAGAACATCCAGCCCCACGAACCTGCGTACCACACGCGCTCCCCTGCGAACAGATCGGCGAAATAGTTCGCCGTGCGCTTATACCGAACGGCGTAGTCGTAGTCGGCAACGATGACCAACATGCTGAGCGCGCCTTGCAGTAACAGCAGGTTCGGACGCTTGCCCACCAGTGGCGTCAGCAGCAATACAATCGGCGGCAGGGCGTATAGCAGGTGGCGCATCGCCTGAAACGGCACGCCCCATACGGCGGTAATGAGGGCGAGCAGGAGCCAGAGGCGGAGGAAGATTATTGTGCCCTCACCCC
>CAYYCA010000057.1:5770-9724 GCA_964470265.1 uncultured Fimbriimonadales bacterium
GTGAGGGCTGAAACAAAACCACTTCGCGTCGCCTCCTCAGACTCAGCCACTGCCCCACTGTCACGGGAAAAGGGCTGGGGGGAAGAGCAAAACAAAACTGCCCCCAACAACACCCCGCCACTCACCAGCCAAAACAGCGTCTGCGCGTAGATGGGGCGTCCCGCAAAAAGCGTGATGTGCCAATAGACCAATCCGCCGCAACACAGGGCGATGAGTAAACTTTTCCACGCCCAGCCGTTGCCGAATGTGCTGCGCCAGCGGGGCAGCAGCCCCCACACCAGCAGCAGGCTCGCCCCCAAGCCCACCACGCCCGGCAGAAACTTCGCCTCCCACGGCGCGCTGCCTCTGCGCTCCTGCCACAAGTAAATCAGATGCACCTCGCCGCTTGCCCAGAGGTTCATCGCCGACCAGAGTGTGATGGGCAGCAAGGAGAACGCCAGCCAGCCCAGCCTGCGCCACGCGCCTTGCTGCACAGTGTAAATGAGCGCGAGCGGGATCCAGAACAGCGCAGTGTATTTCGCCAGCCCGCTCAGCCCGCCCAATAGCGCGCCTGCGAGTAGATACCGACGGTCGCCACGCGCCACTCCCTCTACCCAACACGCCAGCCCGCCCACAAACAGTGCAAACGCAGGCACATCGCGCATCAGGTTCATGCCGGGCAACACCGCAGGCGAAAGCAGCACCCATCCCACGCCCCACCACGCCCACGCCTGACCCAAAAACCGCGCCGTGAGCCGATACATCCCCCAAACCAGCAACGCCACAAACGGCGCGAACGAGAGGTGCAATAACCACTCCCGATACCCCCCAATCGCAATAAACGGCGCAAGCCAGTAGCTCACCAACGGCGGGTTGGTGGTCACCTTCGCTAAGGGCTGCGGCTCCTCCAACCAGAAATAGTCCCCCGCAAACGGGCGCAGCGGGTCTTTCAGGATATTTCCCGCCACATGCAAGACCACAGGGTCGTCAATATGCACGGGCTTCAGCAGCGCGAACAGCCCGATGCACAGGATGACGATTCCGAACGCGAGCCTCTGCATTCACCACCCATACCGTTCCGGTCCCCAGTCGCGATACACCAGTTCCTGCTTCAGCAGCACCAGTT
This sequence comes from uncultured Fimbriimonadales bacterium, assembly GCA_964470265.1. GTDB lineage: Bacteria > Armatimonadota > Fimbriimonadia > Fimbriimonadales > GBS-DC > GBS-DC. The sequence continues at coordinate 6,876 of CAYYCA010000057.1, forward strand.
TGCGGCTGGGGATGTCCTCGTACACCACGATGCCTGCGCCGACGCAGGAGTATGCGCCGATTTTGACGCCGGGCATGGTAATCACATTCACGCCCGTGCGCGAGAAGTCGCCGAAGTAGGTTCCGTTCGCGCCGAAGTCGGGGCGTTCGCGCCGACCGCGCACGGTATGCACCGTATCGCCGTCGTCGAAGCGTAGCGTGCCACACACGGTCGCCGCGCCGATGTCCACCTTCTGCCCCACCACGCCCATAATCTCGCAGTAGTGGAACAGGAAGCTGCCGTCCAGCATCACGCCGTCCACTTCGGCGTCATGCCCCACGATGCAGCCGTTGCCAATCACGGTCGTGCCGCCCACCATGCAGTAGTCGCTGACGCGTGTGCGCGCCCCAATCGCCGTATGCCCCTGCAGAATCGCGCCGTTCACAATCCGCGCCTCGCGCCCGATGAAGCAGTTGCCCCGAACCACCACGCGCTTGCCAATCGTCGCGCCCTCTTCCACCACCAGCTTGCCGTGAATCTCGGCGGAGTCGTCAATCTGCACCTCCTTGCCGATACGGTCAGTCTGCAGTTGGCTTGCCTCGTAGTCCAGCCAGCGGGCGTTCGCCTCCCAAATGTGCCACGGCTTGTCCATATCCACCAGAAAGCCGACTGGCTCCACGAACGGAATCTCCTGACCCTGCTCAATCAGCGTTTGCAGCGTCTGAGCGAGTTCAGCTTCCAGCGGGGGCATGCCGCCGACAGGCACGCTGGTCATCAGTCCCGGATGGGCGTTCAGCGCGTCGCGAATATGAGGCTGAAACGCAAACAACCCGCCGAGTCGGTAGTTCGTGTCCGCGCTGTGTCCTTCAATCTGGCGCAGCTGCCCGCCGCGAACCTGTGCGCCAATCCAGTCGCGCGGGTCTTGCTGAGGCAGATACGCCTGCGCCACGACCGTTGCAAGCGCGCCCGTCTCTTTGTGCCGTGTGATCAGATTCTGAATCGTCTCAGCAGGCGTGACGATGTCGCCATACGCCACCAGGAACGGCTCCTCGCCAATCAGGGGCAGCGCGCTCAGCACGGCGTAGGCGGTTCCTGTGGGCTGGCTCTGGCGGATGAAGGCGATGGGGATGCTCAGCCCCTGCAACGCCGCGCGCACCGACGCCTCAAACGCGCCCACCACCACAATCAGCCGCTCCACGCCCGCCTGCTGCAGCGACTCGGCAAGGCGTCGCACATTGGGGCAATTCATCACGGGCGTCGCCGCTTTGTGACGCACCTCGTTGTAGGGCCAAAAGCGCGCCCCTTGCCCCGCGCATAGAATCACAGCGGTTTTCATCAAGCGCAATTTTCGCGACGCAGGCACGATTTCCTGTCGCTATCCCTACGCGAGGTAGGTTCATCACTCAGGCGGATAGCGCAACACCCCCGCGTGCATAATCACCCCTGTCGGCTCGTGTACAATCAGATACACAAACGGACGGTCAATGTAAAGGATTGCGGGAATGCTTGCAACAGCTGTCCCCACTTCCGCTGCACCGCTCACTCGTACTCTTGCGGCGGTCACCTCAATCTTCGCCGCCTGACGCACGAAATCTATAAAATCAGGCGGTTCGGGCGTTGGTGGTCGCTTTGCAAACATGCGTGAAAAATCGGCGTTCTCAAACGACTCAACGATGCCTATCTTTTGGAGAGGCTTCTCGAACTCGATGGTGGAGGAGAGCTCGAACCGCGGCATATAAACTTCGGTCGAGCCATAAGGGTTCTGAAGCTTCGCTCGAAGCTGCTCCCAGCGTTTAGGCGTTAGCTCTTGCAGCAGTTGTTGGAGCGTGATGGGGTTTTTGAACGGCTTGTCATCGTACAACATCATATCACGCTCTTGGCGTGGCGTGAGGATGTAGTAGCTCACCTCCTTGCCTTTGAACGGCACGCGCACGATAATCGTCGTTGCGTCGGCGTAGGCAGCGATTTGCGAACGATGAAGCATGGGAATATCCCGCGGCTCGCCCGTTTCAGGATAAAAGCGGCGACTGGGCGAATCACTGAACGGTTCATCCCACATCGCGTCCAGCACAAACGCATTTAGAAAGAAGCCAAGCGACATTCCATCGATGTCGGACGCCTTGATGAGTTCTCGGATATCGCCGTCTGTGGCGCGTCGTACCCAATCGTTCATCGCCACTGCGCCCCCAGAGGGATTTGCGGGGTCAAAGGTCTGTATCTCTGCGTTGTAGCGTTGACGAAGCGTCTGTTCGAAATCGGGATTCAGCACGCCCAACTGATTATAGAACAGCGCATTTACCGAGTCGGCGGCGACGAACTCGCTGGGGCGTTTCAACAGAGCGAAAAGCTGCTGATGGAACTCGTTGAACTCCTCGCGCGTTGCATCAGGCATCCCAAAAGCGCGGGCAATCCCTTTGAAGTCCTCGTCGTCGATCCCGTTGGCGCACATCGCAAGGGCAATCTGCACGCTCAACGGCGAGAAAATGAGGTTCGAGTCGTCGTAGTGCAGGCAGGTCTCTCGGATCAGGTTGAGGGCAAACTGCTGATGGGCTTGAGTTTGAACCTGCGACAGGGTCACATTGACAGGCGTGTATGGCTCGCGCGTGCGTTTCGCTGCCTCGCGCCCACAGCCATTGATCAGAAGCAGCCCCACAAAAACCAAAAGCTTTATGTTGCGCATCTTTTTTCTCCTTGATAAAGATTTTACCTGTATGGATGCCAATTAAGCAATTGGGGAAATGATCTGTGTTCAGCCCCCTCCAGAGTGGCGGTACGCTGCATATGCTGTGCGACTAAACAAGTAGGGCGCGTCCGCGATGCGCCCTACATGAAGCGGACGATTTTATGTGGGAGGGACTTAACTTCCTCAA
>CAYYCA010000058.1:0-9628 GCA_964470265.1 uncultured Fimbriimonadales bacterium
CGGGTCATACCAGCGCACGCCGACCTGCACCAAGCCGCCGCTCTCCGTCAGCTCGTTCCGATACAGCCACGCGCCGTTCCAGTCGTGGACACTTTCACTCAAACTCGCGCCCGCCTTGATGAGGCAGCAGATAAACTACACGCCAGTCCTTTTTGAAAACAAGGATACCCACTCCACGTTTGCGATGCGGGTCTGCGGGGGCGTCAATTTCATAGAAATAAACAACATACCGATCCTCACGCTCCTCGATCTCCATGCGGTAGCGCTCGGGATTTCGAAAAACAGGCAGGGTCTTACGAAAAAACCGCTCACTGCTTCTGCGTATCTCATCGTACAGACGCAGGTAGACGCCCGAAACTGTGACCGTTTGCATCTTGATTCCTCCTATCGAACCCGCCCAATAGCGGTCTCGTGAAACAGCTTCGCGTCAGAATCCCATACCAATTTCTTGATAACTCCACTTGGTGTGTCAAGGTAGAGAGGCATGCAGTAAAACTTCGCCCACCTCCGATCCTTGTCCGAAAAATGCTCGACCCAGTTCTTATCGACATTCGGTGTAATCACGTGCGTGTGATACCCTCCCACAGGGAATTGCCCCGGCTTGAGTACTTGGGTTTGGTCGGGTAGGGTAACGCTCAGATCGGTTCCGCTGACGGGGGGAGTATATGAGAACTTACCATCCTCTGTCCCATAAATCCAACCCCCATACTCTATGCCCGCGTTTTGGGATTGCTCCCAAATATCACGAATTGCAGCTTTGGCGGCAGCATCAGGAGAATTGTATTTATCTCCTGGCTTCCAACCTCCACAATCCACCAACTGAACGGGGTCATTCCAGCAGTACTGGTACACAGGCGAAGCGTAGGCAGGGTCAGGCTGCAAGAAGCGTCCAACCACTGGGTCATACCAGCGGATTCCTACCCATATTAACCCTCCAGTCTCTACTTCGCGACGATGTCCATAGTCGCCATGCCACCCGTAGACAGGGCTAACTCCCGATACATAATCGCCAAATGCATCATAAATTAGGGGCGGGTTGTTAATACTACCGACGCGTGTGCCTAAATAGTCCCAGTGATAGTATTCGTTTCCCACTGCGTACAAATTATAACCGAAACTCAGCACTGTCCACGCGCCGCCGCTCGCCCGCTCGGCAAGCACCGCATCGCCCGCGCCGTACAGGAACTGCAGCGTGTTGCCGCCCAGCTGCGCCCGCACCCGACGCCCTAAGCCGTCATAGGTGTAGACCCAGCCCACATTCGCCCCTTGACGCTTGAGATGCACCAGGTTGCCCTCCGAGTCGTAGCCGAGTTGCCAGGTTTCGCCGTTCGCGCGTCGCACAATCACATTCCCGTCCGCGTCGTGTACCCAGGTCTGCCCGTTCAAACTGGTCAACTGGTTCGCTTCGTTGTAGGTCATCGTGTCCACCGTCGTCTGATTGTTCACGGTGCGGGTGCGCGTGAGGCGGTTGCCCACTTTGTCGTAGGTGTAGCTCACTGAGTAGGCGTGCTGCCCCGTGCGCTGCTCGCTAATCAGCTGCCCCTGATGGTCATAAGTATACACTACTTCGGCGACTTTTTGCAGGCTCCCTTGCGCATCAGGCAGGAACTCCTCTTTGCGCTGGATGCGCCCCAGTTCGTCGCGGTGGTAGACCTCCTTGCGGAAGGCGTTCGCGCCTGCTTTCCACTCCATCGCTTTCACGCGATCGGGGTTTCCAGCGGGGGGCGCGGGTTCGTAGGTGTAGACCACCTTCGTACCGTTGCCATATGCGACTTCTTTCAGACGTCCTGTCAGCGCCTCGCGCACATAGGTTACTTCGGGCGCGTTGCTCTGTTTCACCTGCTCCAGCTCGTTCGCAGCGTTGTAGCCATAGAAGGCGCGATACTTGCCTGCAGGGGTGAGCGCGTCGCGCACGCTGCGCAGGCGGTTGAGAGCGGTGTACTCCATCTCCACAGCGTTGCCCTGCGGGTCTGCGGCGCGCGTGAGGTTGCCTCGCTCGTCCCAGCAGAAGCTGTAGGTCGCCCCTGCGGGCGAGGTCACGCTCTGCAGCTGATAGAGCAGGTTCCAGGCGAAGGTGGTCGTGCGTCCGAGCGGGTCAATCGTGCGCATCAAGCGTCCGAGCGCGTCGTATTCGTAGGTGAGAAAGCTCCAGTTGCCGTGTTCATCCTGGCTCACGCCGTAATGCACACGGCGGTTCGACGACCCACCTAACCCTCCTGCGCACTCGCCCGACGGATCGATAATCGCACAATCGCGGATAGGGATTGCACAGACAGCCGCGCGCGAGAAGTCCCTACCGCCTCCTCCTGAGATAGGAGGTCCTAACACGGTGTACCCCGTACACTCCAGTCGCCCTGAGTTCGCGATGTCGTAACGGTATACCACGCCCAGTTGCTCACGGTTGTCTATCTGGGTGAGCAGATAGCGCGGCGCCCACTCGTCGCCAAAGTTGGTGTAACTAAAGAGATACGCATGGGTCTTGGGATCGTCCTCTTCAAGCACGCCATCCCCGTCCGCGTCGTAGTACAGGCGCGGGAAGATGACCTTATTCAAGCGCACGACCATCGTTCCTGGCTCATTCAGGGTAGGCAGATACTCAAACCGCCATTCCCGTTGGAAGGGGTCGTTTTCCATCCACACGGCGCGCAGGCGTCCTTGCCATGCCAGAGGCGCATTCTGCCCATAATAAGCCAATACCAGCGCGCGTCCCGTGGTATCTACCACCCGGCTCAGCTGTCCCGCAGGGTTATACTCCAGCGACACGCCCTGATTGTGCAGGTCGCGAATCGCCATCAGTCGTCCCGACGGGTCGAACATCCAGCGTATCTGCGAAGCGCGAATCAGTTCAAAGCTCCCATCAGGCTTGCGCTGCAGGCGGTCATAGACGCCTTTCATCGCCACATACGAACCGTCGGGTTGCTCCGCAAACTCCACGATGCGCCCGTCGGGTTCGTGGAGCGCCACGCCGTTCGCGCTTGGCGCCAGCCGCGCCTCGTAGCTGTGCCGCCAGCCGACGCCCAGCGCGCCTTCGCGGGTGTCCTGCGCGTTATAGGTCAAGCCGAACACCACGCCCGCCTGACCGCCCCACGCGACCAGTCCTAACCCCACCATTAGATTGCCGTTTCACGGGTTCACCACACCGTAGGGTACAGGGAAACTGCCCTGCCACGGGAAGGGCGTTCCGAAAGTATTGGGCGCAGGGGCAGTCGCCTGCACATCCGTGCGACTAATCGTGAGCCAGCGCTCGCCTTGCGGGGCGACCACCTGCACGGCGTAGCGGTTGCGGGTCGGCACGGGTACCGAGACCACTTCCAGCGGCGCGCCACGAAACTGTACGGTCACGGTGTAGCGATCCCCCGATCCCAGATCGTGCAGATTCACCTGAATCGAGTGGTTCGCGCTCCCCAGATAGTCGCCCAGTTGCACTGCAAACTGCAGGGTGTACCAGCCGCTGGGCGCGCTGAAGTTGCCCCACGACGGGGCGTTGGACAGCCCTAAGTGCGCTTTGACAATCGCGAGGTCGTCGTCTTTAACCGCGCCGTCGCCGTTGAGGTCAGCGTCGGGGGCGGAGGTTCCCAGCGCCGCTTCTACGATGCGGTAATCGTCCCCATCGACTTTACCGTCGCGGTTCGCGTCGCCGTTCGGCATGGTCAGGATGGGGACATCGGGGGGGACAGGAGACAGCGTTTTGGAGCAGGGTCGCGGCGAAGTTCGCCAAGAAAGCGGATTCGGAAGGAGAAACCGAAGACAGAATACTGTCAGTGGTATTTACCCACATCCCCGCGTATGAGCGAGTTCGGCGGCGACGCCGAGTTGGGGCGGGATCAGCAACGACAGGGTCAACAGACCGACAGCGAGTCGCATCGCGCGACTATGCGCCAGAGACTGGCGAATGCCTCGTAAAGTGCGTCCTCTCATCATTGAGACCTCCTTCAGCGATTTCCGTGTCCCATCAGTGGGACGCCTCTATTATAGCAAATTTTCAGGGTTTGTCAAGGGGGAGACAAGGAAAATTGGGGGGAAATCCCCCTTTTCCCGCTGCTTTTTTGTTGGGCAAGGGACACGGATGCACTAACAGAGGGTATCCTTCTCCCTGATGAAGGTACAGCCTGTAGCGTGGCGCGAGGGCGTCGTGGCGATTTTAGACCAGACGCAGCTGCCGGAGCGCGTGGTGATTGAGGAGTTCGACGACTGGCGCGGGGTGGCGGAGGCGATTTGCGCGATGAAGGTACGCGGCGCGCCTGCGATTGGCATCGCCGCCGCGTACGGACTGGCGTTAGCCGCCCGCCAGATTCAGGCGGAGAAGATGGACGCCTTCCGCACGGCGTTCGGCGAGGTGTGCGCAGCGTTCGCCCAGACGCGCCCAACGGCGGTGAACCTGTTCGGCGCGATTGAACGCCTGCAGCAAGTCGTCGCGCAAAGCCATACGCCCGACGAGGCGCGCGAACGCCTGCTCCACGAAGCGCAGGCAATCCAGCGCGAGGATTACGAAGCCGACCGCGCGATGGCGGAGCACGGCGCGGCGCTGCTGCCCCCAAATGCCCGCGTGATGACCATCTGCAACACGGGCGCGCTTGCCACGGGCGGAATCGGCACCGCGCTGGGCGTGATTCGAGTCGCCTACGAACAAGGCAAACTGCGCCATGTCTACGCCTGCGAGACGCGCCCGCGCCTGCAGGGACTGAAACTCACGGCATGGGAGCTGCTGCAGGAGGGCGTTCCCTTTGAGGTGATTGCCGACGGCGCGGCGGGAACGCTCATGGCACAGGGCAAAGTGGACGCTGTACTGGCAGGGGCAGACCGCATCGCCGCCAACGGCGACACGGCAAACAAAATCGGCACCTACACGCTCGCCGTGCTGGCGCATTATCACGGAATCCCCTTCTACATCGTCGCGCCTGAGACGACCATCGACCCCGCAACCCCCGACGGCGCGACCATCCCCATCGAGTATCGCGACTCGATGGAGATTACGCACCTCGGTGGTCTGCAGATTGCCCCGACGGGCGCGCCCGCGCTGAACCCCGCGTTCGATGTGACGCCCGCGTCCCTGATTACGGCGATTATCACGGAGAAAGGGGTCTACCGCGCGCCGTATCGGTTTAGCGGTTCGTAATTACTTCCGTCTTCGCCGAGCAAGCGCCGCCAGACCCAGCCCCAGCGCGGTCAGGCTCGCCGGTTCAGGAACCAGCGTCCCCTCCGCGCGCAGGTTGATATCGAGGTCGACATTCAGCCCGATCTCCTCCAGCGTCAGGTCGAAGATCAGGTTCGCTGTCTGACCGGGCGGCAGAATCGTGGGTAAGCCGAACTCGAACGGCGGCAGGTCGAGGTTCGGGTTGAAAGTCTGGGAAAAGTTGAGCGGCTGCAACGAGGTAATCAGCGCGTCGTTGCCGTTCACCACGACCTGCCCCTGCAACGGCAGCACGAACGGGATGGTCTGCGCAAACGGGTTGCCCAGCAAATCGGCGGCGAAGGTCAGATCGACCAGCACGCCTGCCGTGAAGTCGTACTGGTTGGGGCCCGTCGGCGTCAGCACGCCCGCGCCTGCGCCTGTCTGCACTGCCGTAAACTGGCTCAGGTTCACCGTGCCAATCGGGAAGCTGATTCCCTGACTGGGCAGGACATAAATCGAGTCGGGGTTGCGGGTTCGAAACGACTGCCCTGCAATCGTCAGCGTGACGGGCAGCACCGCAGGTCCGTTCGCCAGAAAGTTGACCGACAGGTTCTCAAAAGTAATCGTGTTATTGCTCCCGTTGACGGTGGCGCGAAAAGTTCCGCCTGCCTGCCGATTGATGTTGCCGCCAATCGCCGCGCCAATGCTCACATTCACAGGCACATTCTCGGTAGGTCCGAACGACCCGAGGAGTCCCGGCTTCGTGCGCGTCCCGTTAGGATTCGTGTTCGGGTCGTAGTTGCCGACGAGCGTGCCCTGCGTGCTTGCGGAGATGGACAGATTCCCGCTGATTCCGCTGGGCGGTGCGACGACGGTAAAGTCATACAGTTGCGCCTGCGCGAGGCTGAACGCCCCCGCCGCGCTTGCCAAAACCCAATAGAGCCTGCTCCCTTTCATACATGGGATACAGACTCGAAATAGGGAGGAAAACGGACATGAACCTACCAGATTGTATTGAGAAGCCCACAGCCTCTGATTTGAGCGTCTCGCGTTATCAAAGAGGTAGGGAAATGAAAAACATCCCTGAATACAATCCCTGTCGCAACGATAATAGCGTCGTGGATGCGCAGCGTGCTGGGCATGCGCTCTACCACTAGTTCATCCAACGGATAAACGCGCACGTTCTGCGTGCGACGGATATGGTTCATCACTTGCTGAAGGTCAGTAGCAATCCGTTGGCGTGTATAGAGGAACTGAATCTCGGCTAAGACAATGGTTGGAACGACCACCTGCGCGCTTGCGTCCGAGAATGCTTGCAGCGCGCTGGGGGAAAGCTGAGGGTCGCCTTCCAGCAGCCAGACAAGCGCATGCGTGTCGGAGATATAAGTCGTCATCGTTCAGGCTCGGGCGATGCCCCCGTCCATTCCCACTCGATCTCCGCTGCACGGATATCCTCCTCTGAGGATTGGGCTTTTCCCTTTAAGATTCCGTACAGCTCCCCCAGAGTACGCGGCGTGGGGGTGTCAGGCAACACGATTACGCGCACCCGCTTGCCCTTCAATTCGGGATGCGTCGCTTGCAGTTCCTCCCAGACACCCTCTACGACCTGTAGCGTCATTTCCAGCGTCTCCGTTAGAACAACCGCATTTGCTCCTCGCCTTCGGGCACGATGGGTTGCATCTCTTCCATCAGGCGGCGGATTTCCTTGACGCGCTCGCGCGCCGCCGTCAGGTCGTCCACCAGCGAGCGGTAGGCTTTCTCATACGCCTCGCCTGCCTGACGGAGGATGTAGGCGGGGTGCAGCGCGGCAATCACGGCGGGCGCATAGCGGTTGCTGAACCACAGCCCGCGCTCCTGCATGATTTTGAAGTTCGGATGAATCAGGGTGGACGCAGCAGGCGAGCCGAGACACACAATCACCAGCGGCTTGATGAGCGTCAGCTGCGCGTCCAGCCAGGGCGCGCAGGCCCGAATCTCGTCTTGTGTAGGGGGGCGATTGCGTACGCGCCCGTTCTCGATGATACAGGCGCGGCACTTGATGATGTTGCAGATATAGACATGCCGACGCGCCATGCCCGCCTCGCGCAGGGCTTTGTCCAGCAGCGCGCCCGCCCTGCCGACGAAGGGGCGTCCGGTGGCGTCTTCCTGCTCGCCGGGTCCCTCGCCGACAATCACAAGGGGCGAGCGGGGGTTCCCCTCGCCAAACACGACATTGGTGCGCGTTCGCGCGAGGGGGCAGGCGACGCACTGTTTCGCCTTCGCCTCGACTTCTGCCAGCAGTTCCTCAACGGGTCGCTCCGTCATGGGCGGCGTTCACCTCCTGCAGGGCGCGTTGCAAGCGCGTGTAGGTCGCGCTCAGGCTTTCGGGCAACACGCGCGTCTCGCCGACGGTCGCCATAAAGTTCGTGTCGCCATGCCAGCGCGGTACGATATGCAGATGCAGATGCTCTTCAATTCCTGCCCCCGCCGCGCGCCCGAGATTGAAGCCCACATTGAAACCGTCGGGGCGATACTCACGCTCCAGCGCGCGGATGCACCGGCGCGTGAGGGTACCCAAATCGAGCCACTCCTCGTCGGTTAGGCTCGCTAAGTCGCGCGTGTGGCGGTAGGGCGCAATCATGAGATGCCCGCTCGTGTAAGGGAACAGGTTCAGAATCACATAGCAGTGGATAGAGCGCCAGACGATGAGGTTCTCGGCGTCGTTTTGCTCGGCGGGCTTGGCGCAGAAGATGCACTCCGCGCTGGGCTTGCCCGCCGTGCTGACATACTGCATCCGCCACGGCGCCCACAAACGCTCCTGCATAACGGTATTATACCGCTTGGGATATAATCATGCCATGCCAGAGACGCTTGCTGACAAGATACGCGCGTTGAAACCTGAGCAACAGCAGCTCGTCGCGCAGCTGATCGAGTTGCTCGAACGCGCTAATATGACACCGCGCCCGCCGCGCATGGAGTGGGTGGGTAAAGCCAAAGATCTTTTGCCTGAGCTGGACACGGTTCAGATTCAGCACGAAATCAGTCGTTGGCGATGCGAACAAGACTCCTGATAGACACGAACATATTTCTAGAGGCGCTGCTCCAGTGAACGCGACAGGCTGAACCAGATGATTGCCCTGGATGCCTCGCAACGGCTGCAACTGGTAGAATACGCGACGCTCTATCGGCTTGACTACGACGACGCCTACAATACACAGTCGCAGAGCTGTATGACCTTGTCATCGTTAGCTATGACAAGGACTTCGATCAGCCCCCCCGTGGGCGTCGCGAGCCAGGCGACCTGCTGCAGCAGGCGTCTGCTACTTAAGTGCCTGCTTCACCAAATCTGGAATCTCGCTCGGTGTGTCGGCGATGGGCACGCCTGCGTCGGTGAGCGCGGCGACTTTGGATTGCGGACTGCCCTTGCCGCCCGAAATAATCGCGCCTGCATGTCCCATCCGCTTACCCGGCGGCGCGGTGCGCCCCGAAATGAAGCCCACCACAGGCTTTTTCATATGATGTTTGATGTACTCCGCCGCGATTTCTTCATCCGAGCCGCCAATCTCGCCCACCAGCACCACCGCTTCCGTCTGCGGATCCGCCTCGAACAGCGGTAGCACATCGATAAAGGTCGTTCCGATTATCGGGTCGCCGCCGATGCCCACGCAGGTCGACTGTCCCAGCCCCGCCTGCGTCAGCTCGTAGACAATCTCATAAGTTAGCGTGCCGCTGCGCGAAACCAGTCCGATGTTCCCTTTCTTGAACAACATGCCCGGCATAATGCCCACCTTGCACTCTTCGGCGGTGGTGAGACCGGGGCAGTTCGGACCAATCACGCGGCTGTTCGTGCAACGCTTCACATAGCTCATCACGCGCACCATGTCTTGCACGGGGATGCCCTCCGTGATGCACACGATGAGTTCGACGCCCGCGTCGGCAGCTTCCAGTATCGCGTCGGGAGCGAACGGCGCAGGTACAAAGATGCACGAGACATTCGCGCCCGTCTCGCGCACAGCTTGTTTGACGGTGTCGAACACGGGAACGCCTGCGACTTCCTGCCCGCCCTTGCCCGGCGTGACGCCCGCGACGACCTTCGTACCGTACTCAATCATCTGGCGCGTGTGAAACTCTCCTTCGCGCCCCGTAATGCCCTGAACCAGAATTTTCGAATCGGCGTTGACCAAGATTGCCATGCTGCGTTCTCCTTACAGAGAGATTCTACCTGATTGCGCAGATTATTAGCCTGTGCGTCCTTGGAATAGTTGCAGCAGGATTGTTCGAGAGAGTGTACCACCTCTTGGAGCGAAGGCGCGGGCACTGTCGTAAGTGCCTCAAAGATTAAGTCGTCCCCACAACGCGCACAGCGAGCTTGGCGCGAGGGCGGGAATGCCATCGCACCACAAGAGGGGCGTTTTCATCTTTGAGGAACTTATGGGGTTCGAATAATACCAGTCGGGGTTTTATAAGCGAGACAAAACCTTCGTGGGCGGCGCGCCCGCTGTTTTTCGCCCTCACCCCCAGCCCCTCTCCCACGGC
>CAYYCA010000059.1:0-9564 GCA_964470265.1 uncultured Fimbriimonadales bacterium
GAGCTGCTGCAGAATCTGGCGGCGCAACGCTTCCGTTTCAGCGCGGCGCGCCGCGAGGGGGGCGTTCGGGTCACGCCCCGTGATGTTCACGGAGGCAGGGGGAATGGTCTCCTTCCTTGCGGGCGCGGGAGGCAACGCCTGCGGTTGCGGCAGGTACAACTCTGCAGCGTCGGGTTGCTGCGTGAGCTGTTCTCGCACTTCCGCTTCCGCATTTCGGATGAACTCGCGCCTGCGGGCGTTCACACGGACGCGAACCTCCTGGTCGATGCGCTCCAGACGCGCCTGATACTGCGCCTGCAGGTCTTGCTCCTGGGCTGCGAAGGCGCGGTCAAGGGCGTCTAACTGCGCCTGGGTCTGGCGGCGTGCGTCGCTGTCGGGCGAAGTGAAAATCAGCGCGACCAGCAGAGGAAATCGCCTGCGCCCATACTGCTGAAACGCCTCCTGCCACAGGGCCTCGTACTCGGTACGCAGCGCGTCGAGGTCGTATCCCGCGCGGAACTCCGCTTCCCAGCGTCGTTCCAGTTCGGGCAGGTTCTGCAGGCGCGCCTGAAGCAATCGCTCGCGCACGGCGTCGCGCTGCTGCTCGATGCTAACCAGCGCGAGGGCGCGCCGCGCCCGCACGGTTTCTGCCAGCGCAGGGGACTCCAGCGGCTCCAGCCGCGCCGAGTCGAGAGGCGTCGCCGCACTCTGGGCAGGCAAAGCGGGAATGTTCACCTGAGACGGCGGTTGCAGCACCAGCGACTGCGCCGCCCGCTCGATGTCCACGCGAACCGACGGCGCGGAACGGCTCTGGCAGGCGGTAAGGAACAGGGAAGCTATGCTGATGAAGAGCAGATTCATCAGCATTATGCTCGCCCACGATTTTTCTAACTTCGTCACCCTTGTCCCTGACAAGGGCGCAACGCTTGAGTTCAGGCGCCTCGCGCCCCTGCTCCCTCTCCCACAGCGTGGGAGAGGGGGAGCGACTCGTGTCTCGCACGCGCTCGGCTCCCCTCTCCCACGCTGTGGGAGAGGGGCTGGGGGTGAGGGCAAAAAAGTGAGCGCCTCCATCAGCATCGGACACGACTGCTGTACCCTTGTCAGGGGAGACGCCGCCTCGCGCACGCACGGCTCCCCCTCTCCGTTTCCGGAGAGGGGGCTGGGGGGTGAAGTGGAGAAGGCGTGGGAAATGGCAGTCGCGTCCCTCCGTCGCGCTCGAACCGATGGACCTGTGCAACACACGACTTCAGGAATGCCCTCGTACCACGCGCCGGACTCAGCCGATGCCCTGCGTCGGCGAGACGCTGACGCTACAAAGCCAGTTCCCCTCTCCCACGCCGTGGGAGAGGGGCAAAGGGTGAGGGCATTCGCTACTTCCGCTCGTCCAATCGCTTAATCACCTCGCTGGTGATGTCGTTCTCGGCATAGAAGACCATCTGGGCGTTAAAGACCACAGTGAGCTTCTTTTCTTTCGCCACCGCCGCGACAGCCTCGCGTACCGCTTTTTCGACCTCGTCGCGGCTTTTTTGCACCTGTTGCTCCAGTTGCTGGAAGAGTTGTTGTCCTAATGTCTGGAGTGCTTCCCGTCCGATTGCCTCCATCTGAGTGAACCGCTCAAGGGCGGCTTTCTCGGTCTCGGTGGGTTGCGGTTTCTGACGCAGTTGCTGCAGCTCGCCTGCCCGCTGGCGCGCCGTCTGGGTCAGCTCCTCCACGCGCTTGCGCTGAGCATCGTTTAGATTGTTTGCCAGCAGCAGGTTCGTTAGTTCCTGACGCTCCTCGTTGGTCAGGATAATGTTCTCCTGCAGGGTCTGCAACACGCCGCGATAGCGCGTCTCCAGAGCCTGGAGCCGTTCAAGGTTGTTCTTCACGAAAGTCGACTCGTTGATGATGCGATTGTAGTCCACCACGCCGAACGCCTGTGCGTGCGCGGCGATGAGACAGCCAAAAGTCAGCAGCCATCCAAAGAGAGTTTTCATCTTAACCTCCATGTTATTGTGTGCAGCGCGGGGAGTATACCCATCAGAATACCTGCCCCACGCTGAAGTGCGTACGTCCGCCGTCGCGTCCGATGCCGTAGTCGATGCGCAGCGGTCCCAGCGGCGTGCGCACGCGGATGCCCAGTCCGTAGCCGATTTCGGGCTTGAAGCTGCGGCTCTGTGTGAAGTCGTTCACGGTGGGATAGCCGCCCCAGGCGTGCCCGATGTCCACGAAGAAGACCGCCGTGAACGCCTTCTCGACGGGCTGGCGGAATTCGAAGCTGAGCAGCGCGGCGTTCTTGCCCCAGAACCGGTCTTCGGGGTAGCCGCGCAGGGTCTCCGCGCCGCCGATAAAGAACTGCTCAAAGAACGGCACGGTGCCCGTAATCGTGCCGTAGTAGGCGCGAATCGCGAACACCTGCCGCTTGTCGTCGGGCTGCGTGCGTCGCCCCTGCGGACTGTAGAAGAAGCGGTAGTCAATCGAAGTGCGCACGAAGTTCGATCGCCCCAGTTTCACCACGCCCGAATCGAGAAACTCCTGCTCCGCCGAGCGGACATTGGTAACGCCCGGCTCCAGCGTCAGCGCGAGGTACTGTCCCTGAGCAGGGTCTAAGTCGAAGTCGCGATTGTTATACACGCCGCGCAGAGAAACGCTGAACAGCGAGCCGTCTTGACGGATGAAGCCGCCGCCCTGATCGGTAGCCACCCGATTCGTATTGACATCCTCCGCGCGCAGCCCCAGCGACGCCGTGATAAAGTCGTTCAGCGGGCGCGAGAGACCCACCGTCGCGCCGCGCCGCCGCTCATCGTACCGCTGCTCCAGATTGGGGTCGATCTGACCGCCGAAAAAGTTGGAGGTGAAGCGATAGACCAGCTTATTGTAAAGCGACATTGAGAGCGTCGTGCGGTGGCGATCCAGATACGGCTCGGTAAAAAGCAGCTCGATGCTGTTGCCGTTGCGTCCCCCTGTACTCTGGAAGTTCACGCCGACAGTGCGCCCCGTGCCCTGAAAGTTCGTCTCGAAAATCTCCGCCAGTCCGATGAGCCGTCGGTGCGAATCGATAGCGAAGCCGACATTCAGCCTGCCCGTCGGGCGCTCTTTCACGCGCAGGGTGAAGTCGATAACGCCCGGCGCGGCTAACGAGTCTTCGGGGGTAATCTGATCGAAATAGCCCGTGTTATACAAACGGTTGATGTCGCGCTGCCAGCGGTTGATGTTGAACAAGTCGCCCGGTTTGGTGCGCAGCTCGCGCAGGATGACGCTCGTGCGCGTTTTGGTGTTGCCTTCCACCCTGATTTGCCCGACTCGCAGCTCGGAGAGGACAATCGTCAGCACGCCCGTTTCATAGTCGGGCGCGGTGTAGCCTTCGGGCAGCACGATGTAGCCCGCACGCTGATAAGCGTCGCGAATCGCGCGGATGTCCGACTCCGCCAGATTTGTGTTGAAGACGAAGCCGGGCTTGTTGCGGATTACTTCCAGCAGCTGTTCGGGGGTCAGCACGGTGTTGCCGACGAAGCGCACCTCTCGAATCAACGGGTTTTCGACGACATCGAAGGTGACGCGCACGCCCGTTTCGGTTTGCTCCACACTGGGGCGCACCGCGCTGAACAGTCCCATCCCGTCGATGGTGCGGCGGTCGCTTTCCAGCGCGGCTTCTGTGAACGGCTCGCCGGGCTTGAGGCGCAACGCGGCGGTCACCGCCGTCTCGGAAATGTTGCGTAGCCCCCGAATCACGACGCTCTCCACGCGCCGTTCCTGAGCGAACCCCAGCAGTAAACTCAGACCCAGAATCAAACTTGCCATCCCGTAGCGGCGAATGGTTCCGATGAACATCAGTGTTCCTCCTCCTGCAGGTAGGGCGCGAGACGCAGGCGCAGCCACGCGCGGGCGCGGGCTAAACGGCTCCGCACCGCCTCTAAAGTGATGCCTAACACCTCCGCCATCTCCTCATACGACATCTCTTCGTACTCGCGCAGCAGGATAATCTCCCGATAGTCAGGGGGCATCTGCTGAATCAGCAGCTGCACTTTCTGTACCAGTTCCTGCTGCAACAGGTGTTCTTCAGGCGAGGGTCCCAGGTCAGGCGGATCCCAGCCCGTTGGCTCGCCGTCGTCGGTGAACTCCAGCGCGGCGAGCTCCACCTCGCGTTTGCGAATGCGGGCGCGTTTTTCGAGATGGTCGTTCGCCAGGTTCACCGCGATTCGGTAGAGCCATGTGTATGGTTGCGCGTCGCCCCGAAAGCGGTTGAAGGCGCGATAGGCGCGATAAAAGGTCTCTTGCGTTAGGTCGGCGGCGTCCTCCGGGTCGCTCACCATCCGCAAGAGCAGGTTGTAGATTCGACGCTCATAGGTCGCCACGAGCGCTTCGAACTCAATGGCTTCGTCCATCCATCGCACTCTCGCGTCCCCGCCCTGTCCAATTTAGACTCATCTGGGCGACGGGCGTTTCGTCCTAAGTGTACCTGACGCTAAAACCAGCGTCGCATCTTCCGCGCCGTGATGATTTCGGTGTTCATCCCCACCCAGTGCAGGCTGCCCGCGTAGCGTCCGTGTTCCATCTTGATACAGCGATCCATTATCACGGTCAGCCCTGCTTGCTCAGCGCGCTCGGCGGCTTCAAGGTTCACAATCCGCAGCTGGAACCAGACGCACTTTGCGCCTTTCTCGATGGCTTGCTCCACAATCGCGGGGCACTCCTGCGCGGGGCGAAAGATGTCCACCACATCAATCGGCTCGGGAATGCTACGCACATCGGGGTAGCACCGCTCGCCCAGAATCACCTCAGCGCGCGGGTTCACAGGGATACAGCGGTAGCCCTCCGATTGCAGATAGCTCATCACCATGTGGCTCGCCTTGTACGAGTCGGTGGACGCGCCGACAATCGCAATCGTGCGCGCCTCGCGCAGGATGCGCCGAATGACATCGGGATTCTGATACCGCGCCTGCAGCTCAGGCGGCAGAATCGTGTTCAGTCGGATGGTACAGGCAAGGGTTTCCATAGCGTCCCTGAATAGTACCCCATACACGACCGAGCCGTCGTCGGGCGTATTCGCCTTCAGCACAACCATGCTACCCGGCTCCTACCCCGCGCGTCGTCCGATTGTTGTCAAAATTGCGCAATCGCTTGCAGATACCAGCCCGCGCGCGCGTCGGGCGCGCCGTCGTCGCGCAGGCGACTCGCGCGATAGCGCAGGGCGAGCATGCTCCGCTCGGTGGTCTGGTAGCCGATGAGCAGTTCCAGCGTGTAGCCGCGCACGCCAGGGCGGTACTCGTGGAAGCGACGCAGGTGCGCGTAGTCGATTGCGTAGAGCCAGCGTCCGTTCTCATGCTCCGCGCGGGCGTAGAAGCCGATGCGGTTCGCGCCGATAGGATGACCCATCGGCAGGTCTTTGTAATAGTAGGCGTAGCGGCGCGGGTGGTTGGAGTTGTCGTACACGCCGCCCGTGCGCGTGCCATCGGAGCGCGCGATTTCCAGAATCAGGCGTGTGTTGGGCGCAGGATAGAGCCGTGCGCCCAGCAGCACGGCGACCTTGCGCGGGGTAATCGAGGAGCCGCCGAGCGCCGTCGGCGCGCGCATGTCGTCCATCAGCCAGAACAGGTAGACGCGATTCGCCTCGTCGGGCTTGTAAACGACGCCTACCTCCGCCAGATAGTTGAACCAGCCCGAGCCAACCTGCGCATTGCTGTACCATTTCTGATAGAGGTAATAGGGCACAATCTGGCTGACTGCTGCGCCGGGCAGCTCCAGCGCCTTGAACGCCTCGGCGAGCGCCAGCGTCCATCGTTCGTTGAAATCGCGTTCGATGCGCCGCGCGCCCCACCAGGTCGGCTCGCCGTCCTGTTCGAACTGGCTCAGGAACTGCTCGAACCGCCACTCGCCGAGCAAGGGAATCCGCAGGGGAAACTGCACGCGGGCGAAAGGCACGGCGGGCATCTCATCGTTGACGAGTAGTCCGCCGCTATAGCCGCCGAGCCAGCGCAGCGTTCCGTAGCCCGCCTGCCAACGCCATTCGCCTGTGTCGAGGGTGAGCTGGGCATAGGGGACGGTTCCGAACGCGCGGGGGTTCGCGCCGCTTTGGCGTCGGGCGTCGCTCCAGACAAGCTCCAGCAACGCCTGCTCAGTGATTGCCCACGCGCCTGTAAGACGGTACGCCCCACTCTCGGCGCGCCAGTCGCTTCGGTCAGGGTAGGCGAACCCCTGCAGCTCCACGATGAAAAGCGTCGCATTGCGCGGCAGGGCGGTCTCGGCGTTCAACTTCCAGCGTGCGAGTAGGGCTTCCGGGCGAGCGTCGCGGCGCAGGGCATTCAGGAACTCGTCTGCGCTGCAGGGGATGCGCTCGAGAGTGCGGGGCGTCGGCTGCAGGCGCGCCAGATAGTCGTATAACGGGTCGTCGCGTGAGGGCAGCTCTTGTGTATAGCAAACGCCTGTGAAGGTCAAAGCTGCGAGAACGCCCCAGTATCTCAACTCCGCACCGCCCTCCGCTCATGCGCCGCCAGTTTGCCCGTCGCCAGCTCCATTAGCATCGCACGCGCTGCTTCGGGCTGCTCCTTCTCGCAGAGATTGATGAGCGTCTCCAGCTGGCTCTGGAGCCAGCGCCAGTTGGGCGCGGTGTTGTTACGCACGCGCTTGATTTTGGGATTCGCGGTGTCTTCCAGCACCTCATGGTCATAGCAAAGTCGCTCATGAAGCTTCTCGCCTGGGCGCGTACCGGTGAACACAATCGCGATGTCCTGTCCTGGCACCAGTCCATACAGCCGAATCAGGTCATGCGCCATGTCGATGATTTTGATGGGTTCGCCCATGTCGAGGATGTAGATGTCCCCGTGGCTGGTGAACGCGCCCGCGCGCAGGATGAGGTGAACGGCTTCGTTGATGCTCATGAAGTAGCGTTGCATATCGGGATGCGTGATGCGCACGGGCCCGCCCTGCTCAATTTGCGCCTGCAGGGTGGGGACGAGGCTCCCGCGGCTGCCCAGCACATTGCCGAAGCGCACAATTGCGAACTCGGTGTCGCCCTCACAGGCAAGCGCGCTGACAATCATCTCACCGACGCGCTTCGTCGCGCCCATGATGCTCACGGGGTCGACCGCTTTGTCGGTGGAGACATAGACGAATTTGCGCACGCCGTGGCGCAGTGCGGTTTCCGCCATAACCCATGTGCCCAGCACATTGTTTTTGATGGCTTCGATGGGGTTCGCTTCCATCAGGGGTACATGTTTATGCGCGGCGGCGTGAAACACAAGCGTCGGTTGCTCCTTTCGGAACACAGCTTCGATGCGAGCGGCGTCCCGCACATCGGCGATAATGCATTCAGGTTCATAGTTCTGGCGGGTGCGCAGCTCGTGGTCAATCTGGTAGATACTGTTTTCGCCTTTGCCCAGCAGGGCGAGGCTGGCGGGTCCGAGATCGACAATCTGGCGCGCGAGCTCGCTGCCGATGGAGCCGCCCGCGCCTGTAATCAGCACGCGCTCGCCCGCAATATACTCCGCTACGGGGCGCAAATCGAACTGTACGGGCGCGCGGCGCAGCAGGTCCTCGATGTTCACCTCGCGAATCTGGGTCAGCTGGAAGCCCTGCGTGGGGTCAAAGGGGGGCACGATGCGCACGCGCGCGCTGGTAGAACGGCAGATGTTGAAGATACGGCGCACCACCTCGCCGTCGGCGGAGGAGATGGCGATAATCACATCCTGCACGCCATGCTCGGCGACAATCTGCGGAATGTCCTGAGTCGTTCCCAGGCAGGGATAACCGTGAATATACATCGACTGCTTTTGGGGGTCGTCGTCCACAAAGCCCACAACGCGCAGCTCCGCATAGGGATTGCGTCGGGTCTCCCGCATCACGACTTCGCCCGTGTCGCCGCCGCCCACCACCAGCGCACGGCGACGCGGGATCTGGTTGCGCGTATAAGCGGAATACCAGTCATATAAACGCCGCCCGATGCGCGGCGCAGACAGTAAGGTCGTAGACAGAAAACCGAACAGCACCCACTCTGCTAACGAGAACGGACGCCCCCCGTAATAGGCAAACGCCAGCATCCCCACCAGACAGGCTGTACTAATCGCGGCACTCGCTTTGAGCAAACGGAACAGGTCCATAATCCCCGCATAGCGACTATGAACGCGATACATTCCCTGCATGAACAGCGCGCCAACGCCCATCACGGCAATTAGGGGCGTCAACCCCTGCAGCATGCGCTCATCCTGCGCAGTGTACCGAAAATCCTGCACCAGACCGACAGAAATCACCAGCGACGCTGAAATCAGCAGAATATCGGTGAACACCGCTCTGAGAAACTCCGCCCAGCGTCGGGGAGGTATCTGTCGCAACCATCCTATTGTGCCCTTGTTTTGCAAGGCTTCCCTCCGTAGAAGTCGGTATCCTACGAACTGCAGCGAGAACTCGCCCTGTAAAGTATACCCGTCCGAATCGCGTTCGAAGTGGTTGGGTATACTTTAGACGCGCGGAGCGGTGCCCGAGCGGCTGAAGGGACACGACTGGAAATCGTGTAGGCTCCGAAGAGGGGTCTCGTGGGTTCGAATCCCACCCGCTCCGCCAGCGTTTACGCCAACAGAAACCGCACGACCCCATGCAGCAGCCACAGCGTGAGCAGCGCAATCAGAATTAGATTGAAGCGGTTGAGGTCTAGTCGGAGCGTGCGCCCCGACGCCAGCGCGACGAGGCTGTTCAACCCCACCACGACCGCCGTCGCCACAATTAGAAACCCAATTGGGTTCGCCCGCCACGCCAGCGCAAACTGCCCGTGCAGAATCGCGCTCACGCTGGTCGTCAGACCGCAGGAGGGGCAGGGGCGTCCTGTGAGGAAGTAGATTGTGCATGGGGGCAAGCCCAGTTGCTGATGCGTGCCATGCCCCGCGGGATCGGGCGTCAAATAGGCGCCCACGCCGAACATGACCACGACGCCCAATAACAGCAACGCATGGCTCCAGCGCGCCCAGCCCGCTACTGGCGCGAACTCGATCCAGCGCGGGCGCGCGGCGCGCCCCTGAATCATTCCGCCCATAGCCGAATCATGATACTCCAGTTGGTGCTGCCCTGGATTACCGCCCCGCGCAATTCCACCTGATTATTCGGTCGCCACGCCAGTGCAGCGTTGATATAGCTGCCCGTATGCTCTGCCCGCAGGAAAATCTGGTTCGTCAACGGCACATCAAAGCCGATGAAGAAGCCCGGCATCCCTTCCCAGCCGAACCCCAGATGCACGCGCAGGTCGTGGTCTAACGGCGTCTGCCCAAGCGCGGCGATTCCATACGAGACCGCCAGAAAGTAGCCCCTGCCCTGCGCCGTGCGGTTGAACAAATCCGATACGCCAACCGAGATTCCTGGCGCATAGCCCGGGATTTCGGGATAGAGGCTGTATTGGAACCCATAGACCTCAAGGCGATTATCGAATCCCGTACGCGCGCCCTGCACCTCCAGCAAGCCGCCGACACGAAAGTTGACGAGAACGCGCTCGCGTTCTGGTTTGCCCATCAAGACGCCCGCTTCAAGCGTCAACCGTTCAGGATAGACGAGCCTGCCTGTGGGGATTTCGATTAGGCGATCGGCAAGGGCGGGAGCGGCACTCAGGCACAGGCAGAGCAGGGA
>CAYYCA010000060.1:0-9557 GCA_964470265.1 uncultured Fimbriimonadales bacterium
CGCACAAAGCGGGCGTGATTGGCGACACCGTCGGCGACCCGTTCAAGGATACCGCAGGACCCGCGCTGAACCCGCTGATTAAAGTGATGAACCTCGTCGCAATTCTGCTTGCGCCGATTGTGATTCAGCCGTTGCCCGACGCGGTGCGAATCGGCGTCACGGCGCTGGCAGTGGGCGCGTTGCTGTTCTCGGTCTACTGGAGCAAGCGTGGCTCGATGGCAGAGACCATCGAACACGAGCTGGGCTATCACACGACGGAAGAGGTCGACGAGTACGCGCCTGTCGGCGGCAACGGCGGCGCGGACGAGGAGCTTCCCAAAGATTAGAGTGTCCTCAATTCATGGGGCGCGTCGCGAACGCGCCCCTACCATTTCGTGTACGGCGCACCCGCTCTACAGCACGACCGAGCAACCTGCACCCCGAAGCGGTATAATTACGCTGCCAGCGAACTTTCGCTGAGATTGCCCCGATTCGCACGGGAGATTGACAGGAGGTTCTGATTATGCGTGTTGGTATTCTAACGGGCGGGGGCGACTGCCCGGGGTTGAATCCTGCGATTCGGGGCGCGACGCTGCGCCTAATCCGAGACGGGCACACTCCCATCGGCATCCTGCAGGGCTGGAAGGGGCTGATTGAGGGGTTGACCGTTCCGCTCACTGACGAGCGCGTAGACGAGATTATTCGCGAAGGCGGCACGATACTGGGCACTTCGCGCACGAACCCCTTCAAAAACCCCGCCGATCTGCAACGGCTGTTAGAGAACATCGAGGACTTCGGCTTTGGCGCGATTATCGCGATTGGCGGCGAGGATACGCTCGGCGTCGCACGGCGTCTCTATGCGGAACATGGCGTGCGCGTGGTCGGCGTGCCTAAAACGATGGACAACGACCTCGGCGGGACGGATTTCACCTTCGGCTTCGACAGCGCGGTCTCGGTGGCGGTCGAGGCGATGGATCGGCTGCGCGACACGGCGAAGTCGCACGCCCGCATCATCGTGCTGGAGGTGATGGGACGGCACGCGGGCTGGGTCGCGCTCTATGCGGGCATCGGCGGCGGCGCAGACTGGATCCTCATCCCTGAAGTGCCCGTCGACCTGAACGCGATGTGCCATCACCTGCAACAGGTCTATCATGGGGGTAAGCGCTACGGGCTGGTGGTGGTCTCGGAAGGCGTGGAGCTGCCCTTCGCGGGCACGGATGAACCTGCGCAGGTCGACGACTTTGGGCACCGGGTGTTAAAAGAGCGCGCCGTCGGCTCGCGCGTGGCGCGCTATATCGAGGAAATCACAGGCATCGAGACGCGCGACGCCGTGATTGGGCACATCCAGCGCGGCGGACCGCCGACAGTGTTTGACCGCGTGCTGGCAACGCGGCTCGGCTTGAAAGCGGCGGAGCTGGTCAGTGCGGGACAGTTCGGGATGCTCGCGGCATTACGCGGCGTGGAAATCGTCGCTGTGCCGCTGGAGGAGGCGTTGCGCGAGCCGAAACTCGTGCCGTATGAACTCTACGAGGAGGCGCGGCAGATTTTCCAGCGCGTCGCGCTACAGCCACAACGCAGCGGAGCGGGTTAGGTAGCGCCAGCCGTCGAGCGAGCGTTGGTGCAGCTCGCTCAGAATCGCCTGCACCACCATCGGGTGGTAGCGTGCGCCGATGCCCTGTTTCAGCACGGAGGCAGCGGTATCGGCGTCGGCGTTCTCGGCAATCCGCAGCCAGTCGTCCAGCGCGCTGAGGATGTGTGCGCTCAGCGGCGCGTCCGGATTCTCGCTGTAGACCACATGGTGAAGTCGCACAATCGGGGCGACGCGCCATAAGCCGGGAATCTGTTCGGCGATCGACGCGCTGATTTCGGCGTGGCGGTTCAGCAACGCGCGTTCGGCAGGCGTCGGCGCAGTGGGCTTGTTCAGAATCGCGTAGGGGATTGCGACCATGCCGATGTCGCGCAGGTAGACAGCCAGCTCCAGACGGCGCCGTTCGTGCAGCGGCAGTCCCATCCGCAAGGCGACGGCGTTGGCGAGTTCCGCCAGCGGCTCCGATCTGCCGTAGTGTCCCTGGGTGCGCAGCTCGATGAGGCGCGCGAACGCCCGCAACCCCTCACACCGCCAGCGATGGAGCCGCGCGGGCGCTGCCACGAAGGCGTAGTACGCCAGCGCCAACATCGAACCAATCGCCGTCAAAACTGCCCACCATGCGCCTTCCATCTTATCCCTTCACTCCTGCGGCGCGCCGTCGCTGCCACTCCTGCACCACCTGTTTGAAAGTCTGTACCACCTGCCCATCGAACTGCGTTCCTGCGCCCCGCTCCAGCTCGGCGAGGGCTTCCTCCAGAGTCAAGGCGCGCCGATGCGGGCGGTGCTGGTTCGGCGACTCGCCGCCAATCATCGCGTCGAACGCATCGACCACTGCAATCACGCGGGCTTCTAAGGGAATCTGTTCGCCTCTCAGTCCGAAGGGGTAGCCCGTCCCGTCGGGTCGCTCATGATGCATTGCGATCCAGGGAATAATCGGCGAGAGGAACGGCGTATCGCAAAGGATTTCCGCGCCGAGCTGCGGATGCTTCTTGATTTCCTGCCACTCTTCAGGCGAGAGACGCGCGGGCTTGTTGAGAATCTGTTCGTCCAAGACCGTTTTGCCGAGGTCGTGCAGCAGAGCGGCTTCATAGACCAGTTCACAGCGTTCAGGGGGCAAGCCAAGCTGCTCGGCGACACGACGCGCCCACTGCGACACGCGCTGGAGATGTCCGCCCGTATAGGGATGCGCGCGCTGCACCAGAAAGCCGAGGCTGCGTATCGTCTGGTGATACAGCTCCTGCTGGCGCGCGGCAATCACAAACGCCTGACGCAGCGCGAGGTAGGGCGCCAACACGCCGATGAGCCCCACCGCGCCATAAGCCGCCAGCGCCGCCGTAATCAGGAACGAGATGGGGGTCATCAAAGCGATGTCGCGTGGGAGGCTGAGCATCGCTTGCCCGAAAACCCAGCGCACGCGCACGCCCTCCACAATCGCCATCGTCACGCTCACCAGGAAGGTGTTGACCAGCATATACGCCAGCAACCCCAGAATCAACGCGCCAACAGTCTGCAGCCCGATTAAAGGCTCGGGCTGCAGCAGAGCGACTATCAGGCCCGCCGCGCCCGCGCTGGGAACGCTCTGAACCGCGTTGGTGAAGACCCAGCGCACATGCGTGTTTTTGAGGTGCATGGTGAACAAGCCCGCTACAAGCGAGATTACCGCGTCGAGCCACACCCCAAATTGCCACCCATAGGTAATAATCGCCGCGATGACGACGGGGGTGCTGACACTGAACCACAGTCCCCGATCGCTATACTCAGGACGCAAGGGGTAACGAATGAGGAGCAATTCCGCCAGGGTCGCAAGCGCCACTACGCTTGCGAAAACGCCCAGCGGGTGCTGCTGCACCAGCGGAGCCCCTGCCCAGAGCAGCAACGCCGTCGATGCGGCGGCGAGGCAAGCAAACCACAGCCAAAACCGTTTCCGTTTACTCATCTCAAACTTAGTTCAGGCAAGGCAAGCGCGCCTACCCTCGTTAGCTCTTCAGGCGCCGATTACGGAACCTGAACCGTTTCGTGCACGCGCTCGAGGGGATCGTCCCATCGATTCGGGTAGTACACCCGCTTCGCGCTGGCGACCGACATCATCGCCACGATCATCGCCATGAGAATGAGCCACCGTTTCATCGACTGTCCCTCCTGTGCTTTGGGATGGTCAGCCGCTCCTCACGGGTCGCTCCGCTCCGGCTTGCCTTGCCTGCTGGAGCGCATGCGGGATGCGCCCCAAACCGCCTCAGTTCGAGTTCGTCTGCGTCGCGTCGCTCACCGGCAACGACGCGACGACTTCGGTAGGGATCTCAGCGTCGCACGGGAACGCCGACACGCGCCGATTTACAGCGTCCAGCGTCGCCAGCCCAACGGCGCGTAGGGTGTCCTGTCGGATTAACGCGCTGCCGACCAGCAGGTCTTCGCCCTGATCGCGCACGGCGCTGACCAGCACCACCGCCACGGGATAGCCGCCCACCACCGTCGTGGTGGAGACATCTTCCAGCCCGAACCGCTCGCACAGTCCGTGCGCGGCTTCGACGGCGCGCAGCGTCGCCGACGCCACGAGACGCGGAATCTGTGTGCTGGAGCGCACGCCCGACGCCACACCGCGAAACACCGCGCCGTTGCGTTCCAGCAGCACCGTGACCACGGCG
Source organism: uncultured Fimbriimonadales bacterium (assembly GCA_964470265.1). Taxonomy (GTDB): domain Bacteria; phylum Armatimonadota; class Fimbriimonadia; order Fimbriimonadales; family GBS-DC; genus GBS-DC. The sequence continues at coordinate 4,210 of CAYYCA010000060.1, forward strand.
CGCGTGCCTTCATGGGAAAGTTGCACATCCTGCCAGCGCAGGCGCGTGGGGTCTTGAAGCTTCGAGGCGCTGCCCTTCTGAGCGACGCTCACCTTGCGATGGTCAATATGAATGCCGAAGTGCGCCAGCAGCGCCGACTCGACATCCCGCACAGCTTGCTTCGGATTGCGGTCTGCCTCCACCAGCAGGTGAATCTCCTGAATCAGACCGCTTTCATCCGCAACCACTCGCGCGCCGCAAACGCCGCGCAGCTCCCTTAGCACACCCTCGATCTGTGTGGTGCTATGCCGTCGTTCTGGCATGACTCCGCCTCCGCTTTGTAGAATTCGCTTCCTGCTCACCCTCGCGAGTCATGCCAACAGGGGTGCTATATTATACACCCAGCAGATCAGGAATCCTGCAAGAATTTCGGGGAATTGGGGTTAAATTCCTGCAAAATCGCCCCCACCGGGAACTTTCCCCTTATTGAATCGTATAGTCCACAATCACCCAGTCGCCATTTTTCGGGACGAGGTAGATAAATGCGCTGCCCTGCGCCAGGTAGCACTGGAGATGCATATCCACGCGCACGCCCTGCGCGGCGTTGGGATGATTCAAATCAGCGGGGTTCTCAACGACATCCACCAGGCTCACTTTCTCGATGTGTCCCAGCATCGGCATGCGTTCCTCGATGACTTTCTTGGGGTCGCGTTTCTCCTTCGGCACGGCGTCCATGTCGAGCAGTTTCGCCGCCTCCTCGAACTGATTGAGGCGGATGAACTCCATAAACTGCGCGGCTTTGGCGACATAGGGCGGCTTGCGCAGCTCAGCGACCACTGGCGCAAGCGCCATCACCGCAAACACGGCGACCAGCGCGATGAACAAGATGAAAATCCAGTGTATCTTGCCCGAATGCCTTCGCGTTCGCATACGCAGAAATTGTACCTGATACACTGAATCTGTTAGCCTATCGTCTCGCAGGGCGCGGCGCTCTGGGTAATACAACTGCCTGCACAGGGGGTTCTGCGGCAACCTGTAATACCGTTTCGGGCTGAATGTATTCGTTCCGCAGGAAGCCCCACGCCAGAATCGCGCCGCCTAACGCGGGCGAATACACCGCGCTCGTAATCCAGCCTGCGTCGGGTCGGTCAGGCGCGTTTAGTGTCGCGCCGCGCGGGGGCAAGATGTCGCCTTCCACCCGCAGCGGCACCCAGGTGCGATTGGTGTGTCCCCGCGCGTGGATACGCATCAGCACCTCCTGCCCTACATAGCAGCCTTTGGTGTAGCTGATGTGGCTGCGCACGAACGGCTCGCCCAGCTCGGCGGCGAGGGTGCGCTCAGTGGTGTCCACACCTACTTTGGGAATGCCCGCCTCGTAGCGCAACACCTCAGCGAGCGCGTCGTCGATGGGCAGGCAAGCAGTGGCGACCAGCGCGGTCTGGAACTCCTCCATCACTTCGTAGGGCGCCAGCACATCCACGCCGCCGAAGCCTGTACGGTCGTTGCGGATCAGGCGCAGCTCGGCTTTCTGCCAGATTTGGGTGTGGTGCGATAGAGGCGTATCGGGCGGCGGAGTTAGCCCCAGCTCCTCCAGCACTTCGTTCGCCGCGCCGCCCTGAACGCTCAGCAGTCCCATCGCCTCCTGCAAGGGCATCAGCGTCACATCGTCTAAAATAATCGCCTCGCTGAGTCGCGCCGCGATGTCGCCCCATGTGTCGGCAGGCAACACCAGCAAGTAGCCGTCTTCCGCCTCCAGCATATACCCGTCGGAGAGCAGCTGCCCCGTGGGGGTGCAGAACGCGGTGTAGACGCCCGCGCCTTCGGTCAGGGGGCGCAGGTCGTTGGTGGTCTGCCCCTGCAGAAACCGCAGGCGATCGGAACCGATTACGCGAATCAGCCCCGAATCGGTCAAATCCAGCCAGCCCGCATACTCGGCGACCTGCTCGTAGGTAGGGTTCATGCGTTCTCGCCCTCCGCCTGACGCTTGCGTCGCCATCCGGGTTCGCCCCACTTCACATCCTCCACGCCCGCGCGATGGTTCGCCACGCGCGCCATCACAAACAGCAGGTCGCTCAGGCGGTTCAGGTACTTGATAATCGCGGCGTTGACCGTGCTGATACGGCTCAGATGCACCACCTGTCGCTCGGCGCGGCGGCACACGGTGCGCGCGAAGTGCAGGTACGCTGAAGCGAGCGTCCCGCCCGGCAAAATGAACTGACGCAACGGTTCTAACTCCTCTTCGAAGCGGTCAATCGCCTCTTCTATCGCTGTAATGTGGCGTTCCTCGATGCTCTGGAACTGCGCGGCGCGTTCGGGCGGCGAGGCAAGCTCCGCGCCGATATCGAACAGCTCGTTCTGAAACTGCTCCAGCAGGGCGTCGAGGTCGGGCAGGTCTTGCAGGTAGCAGCGCGCCACGCCCAGCACGGCGTTCAGCTCATCCACCGTGCCGTAGGCGTCCACACGGGGATCGTCTTTGGGCACGCGCTGCCCGCCAATCAGCCCCGTCTCGCCTGTGTCCCCCGTTCGCGTGTAGATGCGCATGGTAGAGAGTGTACCTTAGCGCACCCTCATCGCCATCGCCACCCCATCGCGCAGGGGCAACAGGCTAAAAGTAAAATCGCTGTCCTCGCTAATCAGGCGAGTGAGCTCGCGGATGCCCTGGGTGGCGGCAGAGGCGTCCGAATCGTCCCAGATGCGCCCGCTCCAGAGCATGTTGTCGTAGAGTGCAACGCCCCCCACACGCAAATGCCGTTTCACTACTTCCCACGAAGCAGGATAGCCGTCCTTGTCGATATCGCAGAAGATGATGTCGTATTCACCGCCGACCTGCTGGAGCGTCTGCACCGCCTCGCCGACATGGAAGCGCACGATGTCCAGCAAATCCAGCCCGCGCAGGAACTCCTGCGCCTGTTTGGAAAGATTCTCGTCCCACACGACATGATGCACCTCGCCGCCGCCGTTCTCGCGCACGGCTAAGGCGAACCATGCGGTGGAGTAGCCGAATCCACTGCCGAGTTCAAACACGCGCGTCGCGCCCGTGAGCCGCGTGATGAGATAGAAAAACTGCCCTACCACTGGCCCCACGATGGGGAAGTCGGTTGTTTTGGCGTGCGCTTCCATCGCCTGCAAAATCGCGGGGCGCGGGGGAACCAGCGATTCCAGATAGTTAGGCAGCTGTGGATGATAGAGCGACATATTCCCTCCTAAAACCCCAACGGCAGCCCGCCGCCCAGACTGCGAATCAGCTCCGTACCCCGCGCGCCAATCGCGAAATATTTGCGGATGCCATACTGTTCGCACACACGCGTGAGTTCCTCGTCGGCGCGGGCGAATCGGGCGTCGAGGTCGCTCTGCACGGAACCCAGCATCCCCGTCAGCCCGCTCAGGTCGTTCTCAATCAGGCTCTGCTCAATCTGTGAGATGGAGGTGATATACTGGCTCAGCCCGGCATAGTAGGCGTCGGCTAAGGTCTGGCACTCAGGCGGCGGAGGGACGCTCTTGAAATATTGCAGCAGTTCCGCCCACTCGCGCTGTCGTTGCTGATAGCCCTGACGCAGTTTCTCACGCTCGCGCTCGTAGTCCGCCTCGGCTTTTTCGAGATCGCCCTGCGCGATACCGCTCATCGCCGCCGCGCGCGCGACCATCGACTGCACCAGCATACTCATCACAGGCGCGACATTGCGCTCCATGCGCTGGCGTCGTTCTTCTGTGCGGCGCAGATGCTCCAACCAGTCGACTATGTGCTTCGGCGGCGGTTTGGGGGCTTCGGCGGCGACCACGCTCGGTCCCTCTACTTTGGGCGGCTGCGCCTCCAGCACGCTGGGACCCTCCACCTTCGGCGGCTGCGCCTCCAGCACACTGGGACCCTCAGGCTTGTTCACCCGCGCTTGCGTAAGCAGCCCCGACTGCGTGCCCACCACGAACGCCAGCGCCATCAGCAGCAACAGCCCCACGCCGATTCCGAGCCACTTCGCTTTGGAGCGGTTCGGCGCGGGCGGCGCGCTCGGCGCGACAGTCCGCTGAGGCGTTGCCGGGTTCAGAGGACGCCCACACCCCATGCAGAAATTGGCGTTCTCAGGCGCGACCGCGCCGCAGTAAGTGCATTTCATCTCGTATTACGCCCCTCCCTGTGCGCTTGTATCGCCCTGCGCGGTTTGCAGCTTGCGCTCCAGCTCTTCGAGTTCCCTGAGCGCTTCCGAGTCGTCGACGGAGGTCGTCGCACTGGCGGCGACGGAGTTGGTTGCGGGCGCAGGGCGCAGTCCCAGTCGCTGTTCGATTTTCTCCAGCTCGGCTTCTGCCTCGTAGTCGATTTGGGCGTCTTGCAGGGCGGCGATGCGTCCCTGCAGGCTTTGCGCCGCCATTTCCTGACGCGCTGCCGCTTCCGCTTCGGCGCGCTGGATGCGCTGCTCCGCCGCCGACCAGCTCGATTCGATGTTTTCGACGCTCATGCCCTCCAGCGCTTTGTTGATGGCGGTCTGGATCTGCGCCTGCTTCCAGCGCGCTTTCATCGCCAACGCTTGCGCAGTCTTGACGCGCACTTCTTCTTCCTGACGCCGAATGGCGAGTTTGATCGACTCGACTGTCTCGACGGCTTGCTGGAGCGAGGCGCGCATGGTTTCTAACGCGCCCTCCTGCGCTTTTTTCTCGCGCACAATCTGCAGGGCGAGGTCGCGCTTGCCTTGCTGGAGCGCGAGTTCCGCCTTGCGCTCTAAATCGCGTACCGTGCGCTCCAGTTTCTCGACCTCCGCCTGAAGCATGTTCTTCTGCGTAATCGCCTGGATTGCCCGTTCGCGGTTGCGCGCGAGGGTCTCCTGCATCTCGCGTCGCGCCTGATCCAGCAGCACTTCAGGGTCTTCGAGCTGCTCCACCTTGCCCGTCACCCACGCGACTAAGTATCTCCAGAACCGTGCTAATGCCTTAAACATGTCGATTACGCCCCCTGTTATTGGCGTGTTGAAGTGTACCCGAAAAGGTTTCAAATTAACGCACGCCACTTCCGCTGGGCACTTCTCGGTCGGGATGGAGCAGCACCGCTTTGCCGTCCACATCCGCCGCGAGCATCATGCCTTCGGACACGATGCCGCGAATCAGCGCGGGCTGCAGGTTCACCAGCACAGGAATCTGCTTACCCACCACCTGTTCTGGGGTGTAGTCTTCGGCGATGCCTGCGACGATTGTGCGCTCCTCGCCGCCTACATCCAGCGTGAGTTTGAGCAGTTTGGTGGACTTGGGCACGGGTTCGGCAGCTTTCACGGTTGCGATGCGGATTTGTAGGCGTTTGAAGTCGTCGATAGTGATGGTGTCTTGCATGGTCGTAGCAGGTGTGGCTTGAGCGTCTCGCTCAAGCGTGGATTGCGCCTGCACGGGCG
>CAYYCA010000061.1:0-9551 GCA_964470265.1 uncultured Fimbriimonadales bacterium
CGGCGCACTCGTAATGCGCAGGTCGTGGGTTCGAGTCCCACCGTCGGCTCCAGAAACCTTGGCCGTGACCATTCTGCAACGCATTCTGGAGACGAAACGCGAGGAAATCGAGACGCGCAAACGCGCCGCGCCGCTTGCCGACCTCAAAGCGCGTATCCCTGACTTGCCTACCCCGCGCGGTTTCCATAACGCCCTGCGCCAGACCCAGAATCCGATTGCACTCATCGCCGAAATCAAGCGCGCCTCGCCCAGCAAGGGCGTGATTCGCGAGGATTTTGACCCTGCCGCCATCGCTGAGCAGTACCATGAAGCGGGCGCAGACGCGCTCAGCGTGCTGACGGATGAGCCTTATTTTCAAGGTAAACCCGAAAATTTGTACATTGCTCGTCGGCATGCGCCGCTCCCTGCGCTGCGTAAAGATTTTATTATCGACGAGTACCAGATTTACGAAAGCCGCGCGCTGGAAGCCGACGCAATTTTGCTGATTGCCGCCGCGCTGCCCGACCGCAAGCAACTGCACGACCTGCGCGCCCTTGCCGAATCGCTTGGAATGGATGCCCTGGTGGAGGTTCACGACGAGTGGGAGCTGGAGACTGCCGTCGAGTCGGGCGCGACGCTGATTGGCGTGAACAACCGCGACCTGCGCACGTTTGAAGTCTCGCTGGAAACAACCTTTCGGCTGTTGCGCTATTTCCCGGAGGGGATTACGCGCGTCAGCGAGAGCGGCATCGAGACCGCCGAACAGGTGCAGCGGTTGCATGCAGCGGGCGTCCACGCGCTGCTGGTGGGCGAGACCCTGATGCGGGCGGGCGACCCCGCCGCGACGATACGGGAGTGGATGGACGCCTGCCGATGAAAATCGCCCTCGTACACACCAACGACGCACACAATCGCTGGAACGAGGCGTTCGTCGCACGATTGCGTGAACTCAAAGTACAACATAATGCGCTATTGTTAGACTCGGGTGATTGCATCCGTTCAGGCAATATCGGAATTCCGCTGCGCCCAGAGCCTGCGTGGGACTGGATGCGTCAAGCGGGCTACGATGCAATCACCATCGGCAACCGCGAGTTCCACATCACGGCGGGGGGCTTTCTGGCGAAGACGCGCGGCGCGCCATGTCCCCTGCTGTGCGCCAACATTCGCCCTAAGCAGCCTGAAACGCCGCTGCCTGTGCAGCCCGTGTGGCAGACGGTGCATCAGGGCGTGCGCGTGGCGGTGATTGGACTAACCGTGCCGATGGTCACGCCCCGCATGAAAACCGCTCCCCTGAGCGCGTATCTGTTCGACTCCCCCATCGAAACGGCAAAGCTGTGGGTTCCGCGCCTGCGCCCTGAAGCCGACTTGCTGATTGCGCTCACGCACATCGGCGTCAGTCAGGACCGCCTGCTGGCAGAGGCGTGTCCAGAACTGGATCTGATTTTAGGGGGACATTCGCACACGCCGATTAACCCGCCCGAACAGGTGAACGGCGTGTGGATGAGTCAGTCGCCGCCGTTCTGTAAAGGCGCGACGCTGCTGACGCTCACACGCAGCGGCGCACACTGGGAGCTGAGCGCGTCAGACAGGGTCTGATAAGTACCTACCGCAAAAAATCATCCGCTTGGTACGACGGCGTCCCCGCCGTCGTGCTCGGAACGATGCAACAGCTTACAACGCGACGGTGGGGACGCCGTCGTAGTACCCTTGTCAGGGGGTGAACCCCAAGAAATAAGGGCGAGGGCGCGCCCGCGACGCGCCCTACAGTATCTGAGAAGGTACAATCTACATCACATCACTCTGGAGGCGACTATGGCTAACTTAGAATTCCGACAGATCCAGCTGAACCTAAACGCGCCCGTGGGGCCGCTGAACGATGTGCGGCGCGCGCGCATCATGGAGGCGGTCGGCGAGGGCTTCAACCCGCAACCTGTGCCCATCGCAGGCGCGATTGCGCTGGTGAACCCGCTCTCCCGCGAGGCGATTTTTATGAACGAGAACCAGATTCAATACACCTGCGACGGCATGCCCGCGCAGTTCTCGCCCTCGCGCGTGGAGACGCTGCTCAGCGCGATTCGCGATACGCTGCTGCTGGAAGACCGATTCCCGATGATTCTGCAGGTGATTGCCCATCAAGACGCGAACGGCTCGGCGTTTGAGAAAACCGTGGAGGCATTTACGCCCATCCCGCCCAACACACTGCGCGGCTACTTCCCCGGACTGCGCGGGCTGGGGCTGCGCATCACCTTCGAGGAGTCGCCCTACATCTGCGATTTGCGCATCGAGCCGCTGTTCAGCGACCCCGCGTACTTCTTCATCCAGTTCAACGCTGGCTCGCAGCAGACGGCGCAATCCATCGCCGCGACGGTAGACGATACCCTGAACTGGCTGAACCGCCTGCACGGCGACATCGGCGATGTTATTCAGGAGATTCTGGGCGCGTAAGCAGGAAGCTGACGCCGCATCTCGAACCGAAACACCCATGCAGGAAATCACCGCCGAGTTCAGCGCGGAGGAGCTGAGCGGCGCGCTGCCCGAAGAGCCACTGCGCGTCGTCCCGCGTATCAAGTTCGTCGCCCGCTCCGAAATCGGGCACGCCCGCGAGAACAACGAGGACAAGTTCGACTTCTATGAACCCGACGAGGCGAACCTGCTGGCGGCGCGCGGCAGCGTGTTTTTGGTCTGCGACGGCATGGGCGGGCACAACGCAGGGCAAATCGCCAGCGAACTCGCCGCGAAGCAGTTCCTGCACGCCTATTATCACCTCGGCGGAACGGCGCAGGAGGCAGCGCGACAGGCTGTACTGCTCGCCCACCACTATATCGCCGAGATGGCGAGCAAAATCCCCTCCCGCTACGGGATGGGCACCACGCTCACCGCGCTGATTCTCAAGCAGGATGAGGGGATTCTCGTGCAGGTAGGCGACAGTCGCTGCTACCGCCTGCGCGACGGCGTGTTCGAGCAGCTCTCGCGCGACCAAACGCTCGTGGCGCAGCTCGTGGAGCAGGGCATCCTGACCCCTGAACAGGCGAAGTATCACCCCCAGCGGAATGTGATTCGGCAAGCGGTCGGCGTCCAAGACCCCAGCGAACCGTTCGAACCCGATATCGAGACCTTCCCCCTGCAGGCGGGCGAGGTGTATCTGCTCTGTTCCGACGGGCTGACCGACATGGTGGACGACGCCGAGATTGAAACCATTCTGCGCTCCGAGCCGCTCACCCGCGCCGCTTGGAAACTCGTCGACCGCGCCCTTGCCAACGGCGGACGCGATAATGTGACAGTACTGTTGCTACAGATTAAGGCGTTGGAGCCTGTGGAGCAGGTATAATCGCGCCGTCGATGGAGCGAAGAACGGCGAATCCAACGGGCGACTGGGCGGGGCGCATCCTCTGGCTCTTAGCGACGCTGGCGATCATCGCGCTCGCGCTCTATGTCGTCTGGTCAGTGCGCCATGTGATTAGCCTGATGTTCGTCTGCGGCGCGATTGCGTACCTGCTGATCCCGCTGGTGGACTGGCTCAGCCGTATGCGTCCGCGAATCGTCGCCCCGCTCGCATGGCGCGGCGTGGTCAGCCTGCTGGTGACGCTGGGCTTTTTCGTGCTGGTGGGGGTCGCGACGGTCGCCTTTATCGCGCCGTTCGTGAACGAGGCGCGCGACTTCGTGCGCGACCTGCCCCGCTATCAGGAGCAGCTCAGTCAGACCGCCGCCGATTGGGAGCAGGCGTATCAGGCATGGTACGAAAGCCTCACTCCGCAGGCGCAACAGTGGCTTGACCAGCAACGCGAATCCCTCCTGCGCTCGCTCAACAACATCACCGAAGACCTTCAGGCAACCGTGCAAGGCGCAATCCAGCAGACGGGGCATGTTCTCAACCTGCTGGTGGAGCTATTTCTGATTCCTGTAATCGTGTTTTACCTGCTGTTTGACTCGCACCGCCTCAAGCGGGAAACGCTGCGCTGGATGCCCCCGCGCTATGTGCGCCTGACGCTGAACCTGATGCAGGAGACCAACCGCGTGATGCGGGGCTACATCATCGCACAGCTAATCCTGGGCGTGATTGCGGGAATTGCTACATGGATTGGACTGCAACTCATGGGCGTCAAATACGCCGCCACGCTCGCGCTGTTTGCAGGAATCGCGCGGGCGATTCCGGTGATTGGTCCCGTGATTGCAGGCGCGCCGATTGTGCTAATCGGGCTAATTCAGGGCGGACTGGGACTGGGGCTGAAGCTCACGCTGTTCATCACGGCGCTGTTCGTGGTGGAACACAAGATGATTATGCCGAAAATTATTGGCGACCGGGTGGATTTGCATCCCGTGCTGGTGATTATCGTGTTGCTGGTCAGCGGCAAGTTTTTCGGACTGATGGGGATGTTCTTCGGCGTACCTGTTGCGGTCATCTTTCGGAATGTGATGATGACGCAGCGACGCCGCGCACGGACGCGCCCGAAGGTGCATCGGCTGCAGGTCTCGGAACCCGACGAGAGCCGCGCCGCGCGCACAGGGACAGGAGGTCAATAAGTGGATATTCTGCAGGCTATCTGGCTGGGTGTTTTGCAAGGGCTGACCGAGTTTCTGCCGATTTCTAGCTCCGCGCACCTGATTCTGATGCGCTTCTGGTTCGGCTGGGAGATTGGCGACCCGCAGGCGGAGCTGGTGTTCGATGTCGCGCTCCATGTGGGCACGCTGACGGCGATTGTGGTCTACTTCTGGAAAGATTTGACGCGCATTGCCGGCGCGGCGTTCAGCAACGCCCCCGAACGCGCCGTCGACAAACGGCTCGCGTGGGGGATTGTGGTGGGCTGTATCCCCGCCGCCCTCGTGGGCGCGCTGTTCGAGAACTCGATTGAGGAGTTTTTCCGCTCGCAGTACGCCCTGATTGCAGGGCTGCTCATCGGGATTGGCGTGTTGATGGCGGTGGTGGACAGGCTGGGTCGCAAGCAGCGCGCGCTGGAGTCGGTAGGCGTGCTTGATGCATTTCTGATTGGTGTGGCGCAGGCGTTCGCGCTGGTTCCAGGCTTCTCGCGGTCGGGAATCACGATTATCGCGGGGCTGATGCTCGGCTTGCAGCGCGAGGCAGCGGCGCGGTTCTCGTTTCTGCTGGCGACGCCGATTACTTTTGGCGCAGCGGTCTGGTCGTTCCGCAACCTGTTCAAGGGGGGCGTCCCTGCCGAGATGATTGCGCCGATGCTGGCAGGCGGCGCGGCGGCGATGGTCGTCGGCTGGCTCTGTATCGCGTTTCTGATTCGCTATCTGCGCACACGCTCGCTGATGCCGTTCGTGGTCTATCGCGTCGCGATTGGCATAGCGACGCTGGGCAAGATTTTCTGGGGTGGATCATGATTTGTGAGTTTCCTCGCTTCGCTCGGAATGACAGAGCGTTTGGGGTAAAGAGTTTTTGTCATTCCGAGCGGAGCGAGGAAACTCAACCCGTGTGAGGACAACATGCGAGTATTAGTCACGGGCGCAAAGGGTTTGCTGGGCGCGGAGGTTGTTGAGCAATTTCGGGCGGCCGGGGTTGAAGTGATTGCAGCGACTCGTCCAACCTCACCCCCCCTTGCCCCCCCTCTCCGTAAACGGAGAGGGGGGGAAGCAGACTCCCCCTCTCCGTTTACGGAGAGGGGGCAGGGGGGTGAGGTTTTTCTCGACATCACCCACCCATCCCAGGTCAAAACCGTCTTCGACTCCCTGCGCCCCGACATCGTGATTCACTGCGCTGCGATGACGCATGTGGACGCCTGCGAACATCAGCCGCAGGAAGCTTATCGCGTGAACGCTTTCGGCGCGGAAGTAATTGCCTCGAACTGCCAGCGCATTGGCGCGGCGTGCGTCTACATCTCCACCGACTATGTGTTCGACGGCACGAAACGCGCGCCCTATCACGAGTATGACGCCGAGAACCCGCTCAGCGTGTACGGGCGCTCCAAATTCGCGGGCGAGCAGGCGGTGCGAACGCTTTGCCCGCGCTCTTACATCGTGCGCGTGGCATGGCTCTATGGGAAACATCGTCCGAGTTTCCCCCAGTTTGTGCTGGAGCAGGCGCGGGTGGGCAAATCACCGACTGTAATTAGCGACCAGATAGGCTCGCCCACTTATGTCGCCGATGTCGCCGACCGCCTGCTGCAACTTATCCAGACCGAGTGCTACGGAACCTACCACCTTACGAACGCCGACCCCGTCTCGCGCTACGAGTTTGCGCAGGCGTTGCTGCAGGCGGCGGGGATCGAAATCGAGCCGACGCCGTTGCCGTTTCGTGCGTGGCGCACGCCCGCCCCGCGCCCGATGTATTCCGCGCTTACCTCATGGCGACTGGAATGGGCGGGCGTTGAGCCGATGCCGAGCTGGAGAGACGCGATGCGGAGGTTTCTGGAGGTTCTTTTCTGAATTTCCCCACCGCTTGGAATTTCAACCCGCAGCCCGCGTCAGCTCCACAATCTTACGCGCGGCTTCCTGCATCGTTTCGGCAGGGATGAGCGGCGTGCCCTGCAGCAGGGCGCGTCCCTCTTCGGCGTGTGTGCCCGCCAGACGCACCACGACGGGGATGTTCACCTTCAGCGTCTCGAACGCCTCCAGCATCCCGCGCGCGACCTCGTCGCCGCGCGTGATGCCCCCGAAGATGTTGAACAGCAGCCCCTTCACATTCGGATCCATCAGCACGAGTTCGACCGCCTGACGCACGCGGTCGGCTTTTGCGCCGCCGCCGATGTCGAGAAAGTTCGCGGGGCGTCCGCCCGCCCGGGCCACCTCATCGACGGTACACATCACCAGCCCTGCGCCGTTGCCGATGATGCCAATGTCGCCGCCCAGACGCACATAGGCGATTCCGCGTCGGCTTGCCTCCGCTTCGATGGGATCTTCGATGCTCTCCTCGTGCAGCGCCTCCAGTCGCTTCTGGCGATAGAGCGCGTTCTCGTCGATGGTGATTTTCGCGTCAGCAGCAATGATGCGCCCGTCCGCAAGCACCGCGCAAGGGTTAATCTCCGCCAAGTTCGCGTCCACCGCGATATAGGCGCGATACAGCCCGTGGAGAATCGCGCTGAGCGGGCGTATCTGTTCTTGGGGGATTCCCGCCGCGTAGAGCGCCTCGCGCGCGGCGTAGTCGGTCAGCCCCAGCAGCGGGTCGATGGCGACGGTCGCAATCGCGTCGGGGTGCTGCGCCGCGACCTCTTCGATGTCCATCCCGCCGTATCGGCTGACCATCAGCACATTGCGCTGGGGCGTGCGGTCGATGGTAATCCCGATGTAGTATTCGTGCTTGATTTCGACGGCTTCTTCCACCAGCACTTTCTCGGCGACGAGTCCCTGTGGGTTCTGGGGCGAGATGAGTCGCTTGCCGAGAATGCTTTCCGCGGCGTGGGCGGCTTCGTCGGGGGTCTGGGCGAGTTTAATCCCGCCTGCCTTGCCGCGCCCGCCCATCAGCACCTGCGCTTTGACCACGACGGGCTTGCCCAGTCGCTCCGCAACGGCTTTCGCGCCCGCGGGCGTGCTGACAACCTCTCCTTGCGGCGTGGGAACGCCAAAATCGCTCAAAATCTGCTTCGCCTGATACTCGTGCAGTTTCATACGCGGCTCCTGTCAGCACAAGAGTATACCCTGCAGGAGAGGGCTACGAAATGGGTAAATTATTGCGCCGTGAACGGGGCAGGGTATGCAGTGCCTCAGATGGGCTGTTCCGTTTGTGGGGCGGGGTGCGAGCCGTTGCAGGAGCGTTGCGCACGCTGCGGGCGCGATCCGTTTGCTGGGATTGGCGTGCGTCTGGGTCCACTGAGCGGGCGTCAGTTCCTGCGCAATTTCGGCTGGCGCGTACTGATTGCATTGCCGTTTCTGGGCTGGCTGCTGTGGCGCAAGTCGGCGCATCTGCCCCACTGGGAGAGCCTGTCGAGCTGGGCGCAGCTGGGACTGGGCGCGCTGATTGCCGCCGCCCTGCTCACGATGGGGTATCACCTGTGGCTGACCTGGCAGGCGGCGCATGTCGCGCTGGTGCTGACCCCTGCCGAAGCGTGGCTCTACCAGCGACGCGGTGGACGGGTCTACTTCGAGCGCATGAGCTGGCTGGAGTGCTTGCCCCCCGACTCGCCCCGCGGCTGGCGCATTCTGGAAGCGATGAGCGCGCTGCTGCACCTCATTTTCCATGTGGGGCTACAAGCGCTGGCGTTTCTCATCCCCGACCAGGTGTACGAGATTCGTCTGCGCAGCCGCATCGACGCAGACCGACGCTGGCGAATCGCGCTGGCAGGAGCGCAACATCATCCCCGCTTCACACTGACCCGTCTTGCACGGTACGCGCTTCCCTACTGGCTGCAGAGCGGGATTGTGCGTATCGAGCCGGGCTATGAGCCGTCGCCTGAGCGCAACTTCCTTGCGTTAGATCTCGCCACGCGCACGCTCCGCGCCTACACTTTTAATGAGGTGCGTCTGGATGAGGGCGTGTTCCGTATCACGATCGAGTCGCACAACCCCGACGGCAGCCGTGTGGAGAGCGACCATTCGCTTGACGCCGACGCCGCCCAGACTCAGGCGGGGGAACAGCGCTACCTTGAAGAGCTGAGCCTGCCCGCCTTCGCCCTGCCCTACGGCGACCAATGGCTCCGCGCCGACTGGGGCATCATCAAGCGCATCGAGAGCCGCCGCGCCGCCAGCGAGACCGCAAGCGTGCCCATCCAATCCCCGAAACCCGCATAGGCGTCAGAAGGTATACTTTCTGCGCTATGCGCACAGGGCAGCGGTCAACAGTGCGAATCGCGCTCATCGTCGTGGGGGTGCTGCTCCTGCTCTATCTGGGCAACATCGGCGTCGGCTACTTTCAGGCGAGCCGAATGCAGCTGAGCAGGCTCACTCCTTCGCAGTTCACGGTATTTGGCTTCCCCGCCCGCGCGATGGAAGAGCGACGCTGGAAGATTATCATCACGCACGAAGTGCCGAAGGTGGTGGAGCAGCTGCGCGAGGTCGGCCTCGAGCGTCCCGAACTCGGCGCGGAAGACCAGCAGAACTTCAAGCGTGTGCCGATTGAAGAGGTCATCCGCACCCTGCCGGTGGTGCTGACCGAGCAGCATATCGAGAAGGTCTGGGTCGAGGAACGCGCGGCGGAGACGCTGCGAGCGCAGGGCAAGTTCTATGTGGTGCATCTGCGTCTGACGAGCGAGGGGCGCGCTCGCCTGTGGAACTACGCCCGCGAGCAGGTCGCCCAGTTCCGCGCGCTCGGCGAGAAGCCCCGCGATGAACGCCTGCTGCTGATGGTCGGCGAGCAGCCCTGGGCGTCGCCGATTATCAGCCCCGAAGTCAGCAGCAGCTGGTGGCTGATGAGCCGATTCTCGATGCTGCAAAGCTCCGATGTGCAGATTTTCCCCATCTACGACGAGGAAATCGCGAACACGATTGCGCAGGGCTTCGACGAGGCGAAACAGAAAGCCCTCGCGAAAGCGGCGGAGGGCGCACGATGACCATCCGACTCGGTCATAGCCCCGACGCCGACGACGCCTTCATGTTCTGGGCGCTGGCGGAAGGGCTGGTGGACACCCCCCTGCAGTTCGAGCATGTGCTGCGCGACATTCAAACCCTCAACGAGTGGGCGC
>CAYYCA010000062.1:0-9542 GCA_964470265.1 uncultured Fimbriimonadales bacterium
GCACTACTTGAACTCGCGATTGGTATAAGATTTCTCGCTTCGCTCGGAATGACAATCTTTGTCATTCCAAGCGAAGCGAGGAATCTCATTCGGTGTCTTTCTTTCAGTGAAGGGACTTATTATACATTAAACCGAACATACACTACTTCGCCGTCGCGCATCACATAGTCCTTGCCCACCAGTTGCACCTTGTTCGCTTTCTGGGCGGCTTTCCAGCCGCCGGCGGCAAGCACTTCGTCGGCGTGGCACACTTCGGCGCGGATGAAGCCCCGCGCTAGGTCGGAGTGAATTGTGGCGGCGGCGTCCAAGGCGGTTCCCCCCTTCGGCAACAGCCACGCCCGCGAGTCGTCGCCGATGGTGTAGAACACCTGCAGGTTCAGCCGTTCGTAGACCATCCGCACGAGTTTAGGCAGCGCAGGCTCTGCAACGCCCATCATCTGCAGGAACTCGGTTCGCTCGGCTGCGTCCAGCTGGCGCAGATCGCGCTCAAAAGTGGCGCAAAGCGCGATCAGGGGCAGTCCGCGCTCGTTGCAGAGGGCTTGCAGCCGCTGCAGCGGCTCCGAACTCGCTTCGTTGCCCAGCACGCGCTCGCTGATATTCGCGACGACCACCATCGGCTTGCGCGACAGAAACCCGAA
The DNA here is from genome assembly GCA_964470265.1 of uncultured Fimbriimonadales bacterium. Lineage (GTDB taxonomy): Bacteria > Armatimonadota > Fimbriimonadia > Fimbriimonadales > GBS-DC > GBS-DC. The sequence continues at coordinate 639 of CAYYCA010000062.1, forward strand.
CCCGCGCAGGCGCGGTTCCATGTCGTGGGGGATTTCGAACGCCTGCAGCGACTCGCCCTCGTTAACTGCGCGGTGCATGCGCTCCAGCAGGGCGTACTCGGCGCGGTCGGCTGCGCTCTCCTTGTGCGACTGAAACAACTTCGTCAGCCGTTCGAGCCGATTTTCGATGACCTGCAGGTCGGAGAGCGTGAACTCATCGAGCCAGAAGTTTAGGTCGCGCACGGGGTCGATGGGCGCGTGGTAGGGCGCATAGGGGCTGTCGAACGCGCGCAGCACGCACACCAGCGCGTCGCTCTGGCGGGCGAGGCTGAGCGGCTGGCGCACGGTTTCGGGCTTTTCAGGGTCGAAGTCGGGCAAATCGTCGCGCCATTCGAACGCAGCGTGGACAATCTTTTTCGCGCCCGCCTGCTGCGCGAGCGCGTCGAGGCGCGGGTCTGGAATGGGGATGCTTGCCACACCGTCGCGCGCGTGCCCGCCCGACAGCGCGTCAAACAGCGTCGTGCGTCCGCTCAGGGGAAAGCCAATCAGCGCGATTTTCATGGCGTAAACTCAATCTGCAAGGCGGGCGCAGGCTGCTGCGAAGGCAGGTACCAGAACCAGTAGAGAATGAGCGCCAGCGCGACCAGCAGCGCCAGCGTCCGCAACGCCTTCGCCCAGATACTTTTCGGGTTGCCCATCGTCTATAATATAAGGGCATTCGCGCGGGAGATTGCAGGAGCCGACGTCCCCGCGCCGAATAGGAAGTATACCGTATTGAGGAGGCGACGATACGATGGAGAAAACCTGGCGTTTCAGTATCGCAGTGGTCGGCGCAGCCGCGCTGATGGTCGGCTTGACGGCGCAGGCGCGCCCCCGCCCAGAAGTGACGCTGTTGGGCGTGCGCGTCTTTACCCCAGCGACGCAGGTGGTCAAACGATTTGGCAATCCGACGATGATCACCAACACGCAAATCACCATCACGGATATCCAGAGGCAAGGGCAACAGGGCGGCGCGCCGTCGGGCGGCTTTGGTGCAGGCGGCGAGCAGGGCGGTATGGGCGCGCCCTCCGGCGGTCCTGGACTGGGCGGTCCCCCGCGCGGCGGCGATTTCGGCGGCGGACAGGGACAGACCCGCATCGAAAACGAGATTGTCTATGTCTACCGCGCAAAGGGCGGCTCCACCTACCTGTTCCAGTTCAATAAGGATGGGCGTGTGGTGCAAATCAGCGCGTATGGACGCCGTCCTGACCCGCGCGTGCGCACCAGCCGCGGCGTCGGTCTGGGCGATCCCTACAGCAAGGTCATCTCGGTTTACGGGCATCCCGACGAGCATGCGTTCAGCGGCGATATTTATGCGATCCGCTACAACAAACTCGGCGTCGCGTTCCAGTTTGAGGCGAAAACGAACCGCGTGACGGGCATCTTTGTGGCGGCGGGTATCCCGACGCTCGGCGCAGGCTTCACAGGCTTAGGCGGCGGCAATAATCCTGGCGGCGGTCCGCAAATGCCCGGCGCAACTGGCGGAGGCGGCGGTGGATTAACCGGGCCGCCTGGACGTGGCGGCAGTGGCGGCGCGCCGCCCTCAGTGGCGTACTAAGGAGGCGAACCCACTTGCGCGACCTGCGCGAGGAAATCCGAGACCGAATCGACCTGGTGGAACTGGTCTCTCAGTATGTTCAACTGGAACGGGCAGGGAAAAACTTCAAGGGACTCTGCCCGTTCCACACTGAAAAGACGCCCTCGTTCCATGTCAGCCCCGCGCTGAACCGTTTTCACTGCTTCGGCTGCGGCGCGTCGGGCGATGTGTTCGGTTTCCTGATGCGCATCGAGGGGCTATCCTTCCGTGAGGCGATGCGCCGCTTAGCCGAACGCGCTGGGATTGAACTCCGCGCCGACTCGCTGCCCCAAGAAGCCCCCGACGAGCGCGACCGCCTGCGCAAGGTGGTGTTCGCAGCGAACTTTTTCTATCGCCAGGCGCTGAAACGCACGCCCGCCGCGCAGGAGTATCTCACTCAACGCGGCTTGACCCCCGAAACCGTCGAGGCGTTCGAACTCGGCTACGCGCCTGACGGGTGGGACTACCTGCTCAAGTTCCTGCAGAAGCACAATTTCAACCTTCAGGATGCGGAGACGGCAGGGCTGCTCAAGGCGCGTGAGGACGGCAGCGGCTATTATGACCGTTTTCGCAACCGAATCACTTTCCCGATTCATGACGCGGCGGGGCGCGTGGTCGCCTTCGGCGCGCGCACGATGGGCGACGACGAGCCGAAGTATCTCAACAGCCCTGAAACGCCCCTTTTTGAGAAGCGCAACACCTTCTATGGCTGGCATAGGGCGCGCGGCGAGATTCTCAAACAGCGTGCGGCGATTATCGTGGAGGGCTATCTGGACCTGATTATGCTTCACCAGTACGGCTTCACGCACAGTTTGGCGACGCTCGGCACGGCGTTCACCGAAGACCACGCCGCGCGTTTGAAACGCCTCGTGGAGCGTGTGTATTTGATGTTCGACTCCGATGCGGCGGGCGTCCGCGCCGCGCTCAAGGCAGGCGAGGCGTTGCTGCAGGCGGGTATCCCTGCGCTGGTGGTTAGCCTGCCGCAGGGGGAAGACCCCGACAGCCTGCTGCGTACGCAGGGCGCGGACGCGCTGCAGCGCGCCCTCGACGCCGCAACGCCGATTGCCCTGTTCGGGATTGAGCAGATTTTCCGTGAGCGGGCGGGCGAGCGCAACCCGCTCGAGCTGGAGCCTGCGCTCAAAGCGCAAATCGTAGAGCGGGGGCTGGAGTGGGCAGCCAATCTGCCGAGCGAGCTAGATCGCCTCGCGTGTCTGGAGCGGCTTGCGCCTCTCACCCCCGCCTATACGACCAGCCCGCAGGCGGCGCTACAGACGCTACAGCGGGAGTTGCGACAGCGTCAGCGACGCACGCATCGAAGTCGCCCCGCTGCGCCGTCGCCCGAACCGGAGACGCCTCCCCCCGTGCGTCTGAGCATTCCCAAAGCGATTTTTCAGGCGGAGAGCGAGACGCTGCGCGCCGTCCTCCATCCCGAATCCGCCGCCATCGCGCTGGAACATCTGCCTGAAATCGAGTGGCAAATCCCCCTGCACGCGCAGTTAGCTGAGCAGCTGCGCGCCCTGCCCAAACCGCCCAGCCATTACGCGCCGTCGGAACTGCTGGAGCAAATCCACGAGGAGCCGCTCAAAGACCTGCTGACCGCGCTGCTGATGCAAGAATCGCCCCCGATGACGCCTGAATGGGCGCAGGGGTGCATTCAGCGTCTCAAAGAGTACGCGCTGCGTAGGAAACGCATGCGGCTCGCTGCGGAAATCACCCAGCAAGCTCCGCATCTTGAAACGGACCTCCAAAACGCCGAAAAATTGCAGGAATACTGGCGTATCCGCGTCGAATCTATAGGCTAAACGGAGGTCGTGGCGATGGAGCAGTGGCTGGAATCGGATGAATTGCGAGGTTTGATTGAGAGCGGACGACAATCAGGTTATGTTACTATCGAGGCGTTGCTGACTGTCCTGCCAGAAATCGAGCTGGATCCCGACGCCATCGACGCGTTGCTGGAGCATATTGAGTCGCACGGGGTGCGCGTGCTGAACGAGGCGGAAGCGTCGGAGCGGGAGCTGCGCCAGGTGTCGGAGCGCGCGGAACGGTTCATCGAGGAGGTGGAGCAGGAGGTTCTGGAGGACACGGTGCAGTGGTGGGCGCAGCAGGCGGCGCGCGCGCCGCTGCTCTCGGCGGAGCAGGAGCGTGAACTGGCACTCCGCGCCGCCGAAGGCGACGACCGCGCCCGCGAACTGCTCGTGCAGGCGAACCTGCGCCTTGTAATCTCGGTAGCGAAGCACTACACAGGGCGCGGACTGTCGATGATTGACCTGATTCAGGAGGGGAACTTGGGGCTGATGCGCGCCGTGGCGCAGTTCGACCCGAAACGCGGCAGCCGATTCAGCACCTACGCCACATGGTGGATTCGGCAAGCCATCTCGCGCGCCCTGCAGGAGCAGGCGTCGATGATTCGCGTGCCACAGCACATGTCGCGCGTGTTGCAACAGGTACGCCAGACCGCTGCGCTGCTCCAGCAGGAACTCGGACGCGAGCCAACCGTGCATGAAGTGGCGCAACGCGCGAAACTGAATCCCGAACAGGTGCGCGAACTGATGCACGCTGTCGCGAAGCCCATCTCGCTGGAGATGCCCATTAACGACAGCGACGGCTCCGTGCTGGGCGACATTATCGCTGCGGAAACAGAAGCCGAGTGGGAGCAGGCGGTCGACTGGGAGAGCCTGATGGCGCGGCTGAACGAACGCGAACGGGCGGTCATCCGCCTGCGCTACGGTCTGGGCGGCGAGCCGCCGCATACCTTAGAAGAGATTGGCAAGCGGCTGGGGCTGAGCAAAGAGCGCGTGCGACAAATCGAATCGCGCGCGATTCAGAAGATGCAGGAGGCAGTGCGCGCCTGAGATGCCGTCGGGCAAAGTGCATGACTGGGTGACCATCGGTACCGCGCTGGGAGCAATTCCGCTGACAGGAATGTACCTGCCCCCTGAAACACGCCCGCTGGCGTGGCTCGCCATCGCCAGCTACACCTTTTCGGGCATCTGGCTTTCCAGCGACCTCGATGTCGATTCGAGCGCGTATCGCCGCTGGGGACCGCTGCGAGTCCTCTGGTACCCCTACCAGAAGCTTGTGCCACACCGCAGCTGGATTTCGCATGGTCTGGGCGTGGGTCCCATCTTGCGCGTGGCGTATCTGATAGGGGTTCTGCTGCTGCTGATTTACGGGTTGAACTGGATTCTGGCGCGAATTGGGCTGGCGCTGCAGGTCGATCCGCACAACTGGCTGCTGCACGCGACGGACTGGGTGTTCACTTACCAGCGCGAGGTGTGGGCGTTGGTGATAGGCTTGGTGGCGGGCGGCGCGGCGCACTCGCTGCTCGACTTCGCGCATACGCGACTCAAGCGGTGGCTGTGATGGAACTGCAACGCTACACGACCATTCGCGAACTGCCCCCAGAGGAACGCCCGCGCGAGAAGCTGGCGCACTGGGGCGCGTCCAGCTTGCGCGAGTACGAACTACTCGCAATTCTGCTCCGCACAGGCACGGCGCAGATGTCCGCCTTGCAACTGGCGCAGTACCTGCTGCAGAAGTTCGGCGGCGTGCGCGGCGTGATGCACGCCAGCGTGCAAGAGTTGGCGAACATCAAGGGCATGGGGCTGGCGAAAGCGACCCAGATCGCCGCCGCGATGGAGCTGGGCAGGCGTGTCGCGCTCAGCCAGTTCCACGAACGCCCTCAAATCCGCTCGCCTGAAGATGTGTATCAACTGATGCACATGCAACTGCTCGGCGAGCGGCGCGAGCATTTTCTGGCAGTAATGCTGGACACCAAGAACCGCGTGCTGCGCACCGAGACCATCTCTATCGGCACGCTGGACAGCAGCCTTGTGCATCCTCGCGAGGTGTACCGCATGGTGATTCGCGAGGGCGCGGCATGCTGGATTGCTGTGCATAACCACCCCAGCGGCGACCCCACGCCCAGCCCCGAAGACATCGCCATCACCCGACGACTCAAAGAGGCGGGCGAGCTGCTCGGCGTCGAACTGCTCGACCATCTGATACTCGGCGACGGGAACTATACCAGTTTGCGCGAGAAGGGCTACCTTTGAACGCAAAAGTGTGCTATAATAGGGGCGCGGGAAAGGAGCCTATGATGATGAGGAAGATAACAAGCCTGCTCGGGTGTATTGGCTTAACGCTCGCGCTTAGCGGAGCGCAGCCACTCGTTATCGATTTCGCTAACGATACGGAAGTTAATAATACGATTGCAACCGCTCAGAATCTCGGTGTGGTGGGCATCGATAACACCAACACACGCCGCATGAAGGTCGTGCGCGGACTGATTAACCCCGACGGCGATGTGGATTTCTATCGCGTGGAGCTGGCGCAAACAGGAACCTACTCGTTCCGCGTGGACTGCACGCTCGACTCGGTGCTGACGCTCTATAATGCCAGCGGCACGCTGATTGCCGAGAATGACGACGACGAGCAAGGCAACAACAATCGCGGCAACCGCGACACCTCGTTCACCAACGCCGATTCGGGCATCACGATTTCGCTGAACGCGGGCGTCTACTTCGTGCAGGTGCGCTCGATTGCCAGCGCGGGCGTGCTGGCGCGGTTCCGCTACACCCTGCGTATTTTTGACGGCGGCACGGCGCGTGACTTTGACCCCTACGAAGTAGACGGCACGAACGACACCTTCGCCACCGCCACGGATGTGGGCAACCTCGCCGATGACTTCACGCTAATTCCGAACGCGTTCCTGCGCTATCGCGCGACCGACTTAGACCACTATCGCATCGAAATCGGTGAGGGGAATCTTACAGTGCGCACCTTCGGCGCAACGGACACGGTTTTGACCGTGTACGACTCGGCGTTCAACCCACTGGCGACCAACGACGACGATGCACACGACCCGTTCAACCCCTACACTTCGCGCGTGTCGCTGAGCAACCTCCCTGCGGGCGTTTATTACATTCGCGTGGAGGGCTATAGTTATCCTGGTGGACGCGCGGGAGGCTGGTATGATGTGCTTATCACGGACTATTCGCCCGTGCGACGCTTCATCTCAGGGCGCGTGAACTTCGACCGCCAGAACCTCTCGCTGGTGCAGTTCGAAATGGAGATTTATCAGGCAGGCACACAGAACCTGCAGTATCAGCGTACCTTCAACACGAACAACGCGGGGAACTTCACCACCTACACCTCGATTATGGGCGGCACAGTCGATATTGCGGTGCGCGCCCCCACCAGTCTACGGCGCACCATTCGCGGCGTGTCGCTCAACAGCGATGTGTCGGGGCTGGTGTTCGACCTCGTTAATGGCGACCTGAACCGCGACAATGTAATCGACGATGCGGATCTGCTGATTGTGCTGTTCAACTTCGGCGCAAACAATCCCGAAGTCGACCTGAACGGCGACGGTGTCGTAGACGACGCAGATCTGCTGATTGTGCTGTTCAACTTCGGCGCGGTGGGCGACAACTGAACGACGGGGTGTTGCGTTGCTGGCGCTGCAGTTCGGAGCGGGCAAGATTGGGCGGGGCTTCCTCGCTCAGCTCTATGCCCGCTCCGGCTTTGAGACCGTGTTCGTAGAGACGCGCTCCGAGATCGTTGAGAGTCTCAACCGCCATCGTTATTGCTGGATTGAATGGACTGACGGTGGGCGCGAGACGATTGCCCCCGTCTCGGCAATTGACGCTTCCGATATAGACGCCGTGGCGGATGCCTTCGCCCGCGCAGAGGTTGCCTCTACTGCCGTCGGTCTGAACATGCTGCCGAGCCTCGCGCCCCTAATTGCCGCAGGGCTGCGCCGTCGCGCCGCCGACAACCCCAAGCCGCTCAATCTGCTGCTGGGCGAAAACGCCGTGAACGCCGACGCTGTCCTGCGCGACGCGCTGCTGCGTCATCTTGCCCCCGACGAGCGTCCCCTGCTCGACTCGACGGGCTTGGTGCGCTGTATCATCGGGCGTCAGGCGGTGGCGGAGCTGCCCGGCGACCCGCCAGGCGTGCGCGTAGATCGCTACAGTAAGCTGCCTGTCGACGCCGACGCGCTACTTAGCGAGCCGCCGCCGATTGTCGGGTTGCAACCGGTGCGCCCGTTCGAGATTTACATGCAGCGCAAGCTCTATCTGCATAACGGCTTGCATGCCCTGATTGCCTATCTGGGCGCGCAGCGGGGCTATCAGACCATTCAGCAAGCCCTGCAAGACCCTGAAATTCATGCGCTGTTTGTGCAAGGCGCGAACGCACTCTCAAGGGCGTTTCTCAAGAAGCACCCGTTCGATCTCGATGAACACTTTTCAACGATGCAAGATATCCTCGCGCGGATTCAGGATCCCCACTTAGACGACCCGATTGCCCGTGTAGCGCGCGAGCCGTTGCGCAAGCTGCGCCCTGACGACCGACTGGTGGGCGCGTACAAGCTGCTCGTCGAGCAGGGCGAGGATCCGACGCCGTTTCGCAAGGCAATCCTCGCCGCGCTGGCATACAACGACCCCAGCGACCCCGAATCGCAGCAGTTGCAGCAAATGATTCGCGAGCGCGGCGCAGACTGGGTGTTGCGCGAGTGGTGCGGACTGGAACGAATATAACCGAGCAGCTATGGATAGTTCAGTAGGTTATCCACGCTTAGCCCTTCCTGCTGTGCAGCTTGCAGCAAGGGCGCGACCGGCGGAAAGGAAAGTCGGGGCGCGTTCGCCGAGTAAAGCGAACCAGTCTCTTAGGGTCAAAGCAGCAGATAAATGTACAGCATCATAAGCTCGTAGACCGTAGGTAAGGACAAGGTCATAAGCACGCTCTATAATCTTGTCATCTAAGGCAACGATTGTGAAGCGTACGTTCCAATCGGCGTCGAAATTAGCGATGACTTGTTGCGATTCATGATTGGTAAGGCTGCCTGTGCGTTGTCTACGCGCGACTGCAGAAGCCATTTCCACGCGAGCAAGCAAGCTGACATAAAGCTGGCTGGAACTACAGGAGGCGGCTATTTGCTGCATCCATCCAGTGCCTGCTTCCTGCACATACAGCTTAGTCAGGGCGCTGGTATCTATGAAGTAGGTTGGGTTCATCTGCGCTCTTCGATAATTGTCTGCGAAAGTGGCTCGCCGCTTATCACCACTGGCTCAGGAAGTGGCGGTGGAGGAGCAGTAGGATTAGGCGGCAAGCGCAATAGCCCCTGCGCCTCCAGTTGGCGCAACGCTTCCAAAAGTTTCTCCTGTTGCGTGGGGCGAATCTCCACCTCCACGCGACTGCCGTCGGGGATGCCAGGGTCTTCGTCCAGCTGTATCGTGCGCCCCCGAATTGTGCCGTGCAGGGTCATGGTCTCACCAGCGGTATTGTACCATGCGACTAATATCAAC
>CAYYCA010000063.1:0-9335 GCA_964470265.1 uncultured Fimbriimonadales bacterium
TGGAACGGCGGCTGGGGCTATCGGTACGAGGCACACAAGTGGCTTAATGAAAGTTGACAAATCAACCCCCTGAAAGGTATACTGCCTGCGATGGGCGGCGTGCGACACGGAGGTTGGCTGACGGCGTTGCTAATCGCGCTGATGCTCTGCTTGCCGTCAGGAGCGCAGCAAGATAAAACGCAGCAGCAACGCCAGAAACTGCAGAGTGAACTGCAATCGTTGCAAGGCGAGATTGGCAAGCTGCGCGGCGCAATTGACCAGAAGCGCCGCGAAGAGCGCAAGGTGCGACGCGACCTGAGCGAGTTAGACCAAGCCATCACGCGCGTGACGGGACGACTGCGCGACACGCGCGCCCGACTCGCCCAAGCCCGTAAAGAGCAAGCCGAACTCGCCAAGCGACTGGAGATGCTCACGCAACGCCTGCGCCGCCGCGAGAGCCTGCTTGCTCAACGCCTGCGCGCCGCCTACAAATACCGCAGCGTGTCATACCTCAGCCTGCTCACCAACGCCCGTAGCATCAACGAACTCAACAGTCGCAGCTTCGTGCTGCGCCAGATTGTGAAGACCGACCGCGAGCTATTGGAGCAGGTGCGCGCCGACCAGCAAGCCGTCGCGGAGGCGAAGGCGAAGATGGACGCCCTCGTGCGCCGTATCGCAGGGCTGGAAGCCGACCTGCGCAGCCAGCAGGCGGAACTGACCGAAGCGCAGGAAGAGAAACAGGAACTGCTGAAGGATATTTCACGCGAGCGCGCGCTCTATGAACGCCAACTCGCCGAACTGGAAGCCGAATCGCGGGCGATTGCGCAACGGCTGCGCGCGCTGATGGCTTCAGGCAAAGGGCGCGCCCGCGCCGAGCAGCCATGGTCGGGACGGTTTATTCAGCCCGTGAGCGGCAGGCTCACCTCAGGTTTTGGAATGCGCGTGCATCCGATTTTCAAAGTGCGCAAAATGCACACGGGCATCGACATTGCCGCGCCCGCAGGCACGCCCATCCGCGCCGCCGACTCAGGCGTGGTGGTGGAGGCGGGCTATCTGCGCGGCTACGGCTACACGGTGATTATCGACCATGGCGGCGGCGTGGCGACGCTCTATGCCCACTGCTCGGCGATTCTCGTATCGGTTGGGCAAGAGGTGCAGCGCGGGCAGACCATCGCCCGCGTGGGCAGCACGGGCTACTCCACAGGACCCCACCTGCATTTCGAAGTGCGCGTCAACGGCGAGCCTGTGAATCCACTGAGCTACGGGTTCTAATACCAACTGGGTTTTCGAGTGCATCGTCGGCGAGGACGCCGACGCTACGAACGGCTTCGCGTAGCGTCGGCGTCCCGCCGACGATGCACTCGAAAACCCGATCGGTACAAGAGACTGTTTAAGAAATGGACGGCTGAAGCCGTCTGCCTAAAAGCGTCCATTCTGACTTTCTGTGCGCCACGCCCTGATTTCTTAAACAGTCTCTAAGCAGGAAAAACCGCATTCTCACTTAATATAGCCCCTTATGGAGGCGAACATCTTTACGAATGTAGTGCTGCCTCTTGCGCTGGCGGTGATTATGCTGGGCTTGGGGCTGACGCTGACGCGCTACGACTTCTTGCGCGTGGTGATTTTCCCGAAAGCGTTCTTTATCGGACTGCTCTGCCAAATGGTGTTGTTGCCGCTCACGGGGTTCACGCTGGCGAAACTCTACCCGATGGAGCCACAGTTAGCTGTTGGGGTGATGATTCTCGCGCTCTGTCCTGCGGGCGCGACGGCGAACCTGATTACCTACCTTGCGCGGGGCGATGTCGCGCTCGGCGTCACGCTCACAGCCTTCAATAGCTTGATTATTATCATCACCACGCCGATTCTGATAAACCTCTCGCTGGCGCACTTTCTGGGCGAGACGCAGGAGATTCGCCTGCCCGTGCTGCGCACGATTATTCAGGTCGGCGCGATTATTCTAATCCCTGTCTCAATCGGGATGTTCATCCGCTCGCGCGCGCCGCAGTTCGCGTTCAAGGCGGAGCGTCCGGTGCGCATTCTGTCGACGATTTTTATTGCGATTGCCGTGCTGGGGGCGGTATTGCAGGATCGCGAGAACCTGCCTTCCCACTTTCAGCAGGCGGGCGTCGCGATGCTATTGCTGAATGTGTTGACGCTGCTGATTGGCTACAATGTGGCGCGTCTGTTCCGCTTACCCCTCAAGCAGGCGATTGCCATCTCGATAGAGGGAGGCATTCAAAACGGCACGCTGGCGATTCTGATTGCCAGTACAATCTTGAAGCAGCCTGCGATGTCGATTCCCGCGGCGGTCTACAGCCTGATTATGTTCGCGACGGGCGCGTTTATGATTTACTATTTCGGGCGGCGCGCGCAAGCAGCGACGCCTGAACCCGCGTCTTAGCGACGCCTGAGGTATCATACCGCCTGCAGGGATGAACGCGCTGCCTCTTGATCAGGTGATTCACGGCGACTGCATCGAAATCATGCGCCAACTGCCTGAACGGTCGGTGGACTGCATCTTCGCCGACCCGCCCTACAACCTGCAGCTGCGCCAGGAGCTCTACCGCCCCAATCGCACCAAAGTAGACGCCGTGGATGACGAATGGGATCAGTTCGAGAGCTTTGCCGCCTACGATGAGTTCACCATGCGATGGCTCGCTGAGGCGCGGCGTCTCCTGAAAGACACGGGCACCATCTGGGTCATCGGCACCTATCACAATATCTTTCGGATTGGCAAACTCATGCAGGATCTGGGCTTCTGGATTCTGAACGATGTAGCGTGGATTAAGGTCAATCCGATGCCGAACTTCAGGGGAGTGCGATTCACGAACGCGCACGAGACGCTCATCTGGGCGCAGAAAGCGCAGGGCAAGTCCTATACTTTCAACTATCACGCGATGAAGGCGCTAAATGACGACCTGCAGATGCGCAGCGACTGGTATATTCCGCTCTGTACGGGCAGCGAGCGGCTGCGAGTAAACGGGGAGAAGGCGCACTCCACGCAGAAGCCCGAGGCGCTGCTCTATCGGGTGATTCTGGCAAGCACGAAGCCTAGCGATGTGATTCTGGATCCGTTTTTTGGGACGGGGACGACAGGGGTCGTGGCGAAGCGGCTCAGGCGACGCTGGATCGGGATTGAGAAGGACGCGCGCTATGTGGAACTGGCGCGGCGACGGATTGAGGCGGCGCAACCGTTGCCTGCAGAGTATCTGGAGCCGTTATCGCCGCCTCGCCTGCGCCGACGCATTTCGCTGGGAACGCTGGTGGAGAACGGCTATCTCGCGGCGGGCGACGCGCTTTACTTTCAGGGCGACCCGACCCGCGTCGCGCACGTGCTGGCGAACGGGCACATTCGGTATCAGGACGGCACGGAAGGCTCCATTCACGCGGTAGGGCGACACATCACGGGCGCGCCGTGCAACGGCTGGGAGGCGTGGCACTATCGGGACGACGCCACGGGGCAGTGGCTGCCGATAGACGCCCTGCGCAGGCGGTTTGTTCAGGAGGTTTATGGGGCGATAAAATAGTCAGGGGGTGGAAATCGCCTGTTCAATGCTCACCAACACTGCCTGTGCGCCTTTCTGGAGCGCGGCTTCGGGCCGGGAATCGGTCTGCAGCACCACCCCCACTCGTCGAGCGCGCGCCTCGGGGAGCAGGGTTCCTATTGCCTCCATCGTATCGGGCAAGAGCACGACTTCGAACGCGTCGTGCAGTCGCCAGACCGCCAGAATCGAGAGCGGGTCGCCGAACGCCGCCAGGCCGAGCGCGCGAATCGCGCCTTCCTGACGCGCGATTTCGAGCGACTCAAGCGCGCCGCTGAGCTGCGCTTCGCTGAGCGACTCGCGCAGGCTCAGGAAATAGTAGTCAATCTGGGAGCGTCCGATTGCACAGAGGATTTCCACGATATGCGACTGCACGAGGTTCGCCGCGATGCGGGCGTCGGGCGCGTGCGACAGCAGATTGGCGGGCGAGACGACGGCGACCTGCAGCGCGTTCGCCCCCTCGCGCAGGAACCGTCCCCACAGTGCGGGCGCGGGGGTGATGTCGAGGACTTCCACAGGCGACTGCAACAGCGCGGGCAGGGTTCGCGCCGCGCGCTCTTCCGCGACGCCGTCGCCGCGCAAGTCGCCCCGCGCCCAAACGGGATAGACATATCGATTGGTGCGTCCTAACAGCGTCTTGTTCATGGTTGATTGGTCAGTTTTGCCAGCGCGTGAATGTAGCCCGCATAGGCGAGCGGTTCGCTGGGGGTGTAATCGCCCGCAAGGGTCTGCAGGAGTTGCTCGGCGCGGGCGCGCCAGAGGCTCTCTCCCGACGCGCGGGCGTACTCGCCCATCGCGATTGCCAGCAGCGCATTATCGGCAGGCAGCGCGTCGTCCGCACTCACGCGCACAGGGGTCACTTTGAACGAATCCCACGCCTTGCTCTGGGCGATGTCGTAGAACCCGCCCGTCGGGTCGGCGTAGTCGCGCCAGATGAGCTGGAGCAGCTGGCGTGCGAATTGCAGGGCGCGGGGGTTCGGCTGCAGCTGATGCACACGAATGGCGGCGCGCGCCGTCAGAGCGAGGGTGGGCATCCAGTCGCTGCTCTGGCGCAGGGAACTGTGGAACAGGTCGCCATGCAGTGTGCGCAGGGCGCGCAGCGTCTCCAGCACCCGCGGGGCAGTTTCACGCGCCCACTGCGCCTGTGGATCGAGCGAACCGAACGCCTCAGCGTAGTCCGCAAGCGCGATAATCGCATAGGCGTTCGCGTCGGCGTAAAGGGCCGTATCCGCTTTGGGCATCCCCAGCGACTGGGCAATCGCGATTTTCAGCTTGGGTGGGGGCAGCGCGCCGATGAAGCCCGCAGGACGCTCACGATAGAAATGAACGCGCAAGCCGTCCGCCAGCTCGTGGGCGATTGCGCCGAGTTCTGGCTCCAGCCGACTCGCGCGGCTGTAGAGGCTCAGCAACCGCGCCTGCTCGATGAGTCGTTTGCCTCCTGTGGGTTTGCCCTCTGCATCGAGTCCGTCCGCAAGCGCGTGGACAGTCTTTTGCGATTCGTTCCAGAACGGACTCTGGCGCAGGGCGTAGAGCTGGGCGACCAGCGTTTCGCGCGCCTGAGGCTCCCCTTGCTCCGCGAGGGCAAGCAACGCCTCCAGATGGTTCAGATTGAACACAGTCGCGTTCTGGGCGGCGGCGCGGAGAAAATCGGCTGTCGCGGTTTCAGGATCGTACATCACAGGACGCGCGGCGCGCGCCCAGCGTTCGTTCCAAGCCCGCTCCAGCTGATCGGCCATCTGAAGAATCTGCTCTGGGCGATTGCGGTGCAGCTGGCTCAGCTCCTCCAGATGGCGCATCAGTTCGGCGCGGGTGTCGGGCGCAACGGCGCGTATCGGTTTGCCGTCGGAGGTGAACCATGCGACGATGGGGTAACGGTCGGGCGCGCCCAGCAGTTGCGCGAGTTGCCGCAGGTAGCGGGCGCGTTTGGGCGCGGCGTCGGCGTCGAGCTTAATCGCCACAAACTCCCGATTGACCAGGTCTGCCACCCCTGAGTCGGAGAACGCCTCGCGCCCTAACCGCTGGCATCGCCCTGACCAGTACGCGCCGACCTCGATCACTATCAGGCGGTCGCGGACGCGCGCCTGCTCGAACGCCTCTACACTGCATGGCTGCCAGTTGACAAGCTGATACTGCCCGCTGCGCAGGTAGGCTTCTGGCGAATCTTTGAGCGCGTTCGGATGCTGTTCCCGCTCCAGCCCGCGCAACGCGATGCCCAGCCACGCCATCAGCACGATGACCATGCTCACGCCGCTCAGCACCACAAAGCGCGGCGCGTACCGCTCTGACACAGCGCGATACTCCGGCGTCAGCCAGCTCACACAAAAAGTATACCGAAGGCGCGGACGCTATAAACATACCGTCCCGAAAGGAAACGGGTATCCTATCGATGGAGGTTGGTACGATGCAAACACAGATTCAATGGCTGGGACATTCCACTTTCCTGATTACTTCACCAGGCGGCAAGCGAATCCTGATTGACCCGTGGGTGCAGGGCAATCCCGCGTGCCCTGACCACGCAAAGCGTCTGCCAGGCGTCGACCTGATGTTAATCACGCACGGGCACTCCGACCACTGCGCCGACGCGGTGTCCATCGCGAAGACCTATCAGCCCACAGTCGCCTGCATTTTCGAGATGTATCTGTATCTCAATCGGCACGGCGTGCAGAAGGTTCAGCCGATGAACAAGGGCGGCAGTGTGGTCATCGACGGCATCACGGTAACGATGGTGAACGCTTTTCACAGCAGCGGTTCCGAAGAGGGCGGGCAGATTGTCTACCTGGGCGACCCGGCGGGCTATATCGTGCGCCTCGAAAACGGGCTGACGCTCTACCATGCGGGCGACACCTGCGTGTTTGGCGACATGCGGCTGATTGGCGAACTCTATCAGCCCCAGATTGCCATGCTGCCGATTGGCGATGTGTTCACGATGGGACCGCGCGAGGCGGCGCATGCGATTAAGTTGCTCGGCGTCAAGCGGGTCATCCCGATGCACTGGGGCACTTTCCCGCTGCTTACGGGCACGCCAGAGCAATTGCGCGAAGCGACGCGCGACATCGAGGGGCTGGAAATTCTTGCCATGCAGCCCGGCGAGACGGTGAGCGTCTGAGCCGCGTGGACTTATGACCAACTGGGAGTTCCTCAGGGTCAGGTATCTTTTTCCTTTGGAGGACGACGATGACTCAGCGTGTATGGAACTTTTCAGCGGGTCCAGGGGTGCTGCCTTTGCCCGTTTTGGAGGAGGCGCAACGCGACCTGCTCTGCCTGCCCGGCGTGGGCGCGTCCGTGCTGGAAATCAGCCACCGCTCCAAACATTTCGACGCCATCATTCAGGAAGCCGAGGCGAACCTGCGCCGACTGCTCAACATCCCTGACCACTACCATGTGCTGTTCCTGCAGGGCGGCGCGAGCCTGCAGTTCGCGATGGTTCCGATGAACCTGCTCGGTGACGGCAGCGCAGACTACATCATCACGGGTTCATGGGGGCAGAAAGCCTACAAAGAGGCGCAGCTGATTGGAAAAGTGCGCGCCGTGTGGAGCGGCAAAGAGGAAAATTTCATCCGCACCCCGCGCCCTGACGAATACGAGATCGATCCGAACGCCCGCTATGTGCATTTCACCTCCAACGAGACGATTCAGGGCGTCGTGTTTCCCACCGAGCCGCGCGTGGGCGAGGTTCCGCTGGTGTGCGATATGTCGTCGAACTTCCTCTCTTGTCCGATCGATGTAAATAAGTACGCGCTCATCTACGCGGGGGCGCAGAAAAACGCTGGTCCCGCAGGCGTGACGATTGTGATTATCCGCGACGACCTTGTGCAGCGCGCCCCAGAGAACCTGCCCGCGATGCTCAACTATCGCGTGCAGGCGGAGAACAAGTCGCTCTACAACACGCCCCCCGTCTTCGCAATCTATATGGTGATGCTGGTCACGCGCTGGCTGCTACACACGATTGGCGGGCTGGAGCGCATGGAGCAGATTAACCGCGAGAAGGCGCGCCTGCTGTACGAGGTGATTGACCAGAGCGGCGGCTTCTATCGCGGGCACGCCCATCCCGAATACCGTTCCATCATGAATGTCACTTGGCGATTGCCGACTGAGGAGCTGGAGAAGCAGTTCCTGCAGGAGGCGCAGGCGCACGGGCTGCACGAACTCAAGGGGCATCGCTCGGTGGGCGGCTGTCGCGCCTCAATCTACAACGCGATGCCTATCGAAGGCGTGCAGGCGTTGTGCGCCTTCATGCGCGAGTTTATGCAACGGAACGGATAACAGGTATGCCGAAAACCCGCGTCCAGTATGTTTGCACGCAGTGTGGCTACGCGACGCCGCGCTGGATGGGTCAGTGCCCAGAGTGCGGCGCGTGGAACACCCTGCAGGAAGAGGCGGTCGCTCCCACGCGTCCCGCTTCTGCCCGCGCCGCGACTCGCCCCGCGCCCATCGTCCATGCTCAGCCAATCGCGAGCCTGAGCGAGGCGCTGGAGACCCGCCTGCCGACAGGAATCGACGAGTTCGACCGTGTGCTGGGCGGGGGCGTCGTGCCCGGTTCGCTGATTCTGCTGGGCGGCGAGCCGGGGGTCGGCAAAAGCACGCTGCTGCTGCAGGCGGCGCAGGGGTTGGCGCAGCACGGCAAGGTGCTGTATATCACGGGCGAGGAGTCGCTGCGCCAGCTGCAGATGCGCGCCCGACGCCTGCACACGCTCAGTCCCAATCTGCAAGCCGCTGCCGCCGCCGAACTGGAGACCGTGCTGGGCTTGCTGCACACCGAGCAGCCCGTCGTCGCCGTCATCGATTCCATCCAGACGCTCTACACTGCACAAATAGACAACCCGCCGGGCACGGTCTCGCAAATCCGCGCCTGCGCGGCTGCGCTGCAACAGGTCGCCAAGGAGCAGGAGATTGCGCTGTTCCTGATTGGGCATGTCACGAAAGAGGGCGCGATTGCGGGTCCCAAAGTGCTGGAGCATCTGGTGGATGTGGTGCTGTATTTCGAGGGCGATCCGCAGGGGCTGTTCCGTGTGCTGCGCGCGAGTAAGAACCGCTTCGGCGCGACGGACGAGGTGGGCGTGTTCGATATGCAGTCGGAGGGGCTGATTCCCGTGCCGAACCCGTCGGAGCGGCTGCTGGCGGAGCGGGCGGCAGACGCGCCCGGCTCGGTGGTGTTCCCCTTGCTGGAGGGGAGCCGCGCCATGCTGGTGGAGATTCAGGCGCTCACGACGCCCTCGTTTCTGAACAACCCGCGCCGTGTCATCACAGGGCTAAGCTACGAGCGTGTGAGTCTGATACTGGCGGTGATGGAGAAACGGCTCGGCTTTCGGATGCTCTCGCACGATGTGTTTGTGAACGCGGCGGGGGGCGTGCGCGTGTTTGAGCCGGCAGCGGATCTGGCGGTGTTGATTGCCGTTGCGTCGGCGATGCGCAACCGCTCGCTGCGCCCCGATATGGTGGTCTTTGGCGAGGTGGGGCTGGGGGGCGAAGTGCGCGGCGTGCCTCGGCTGGAGGCGCGTCTGCAGGAGGCGGCGCGGCTGGGCTTCAAGTACGCGATTGCGCCGCGCAGCAACCTGCAACGCCCCCACGAACGCCTGCCCCTGACCACGATGCCCGCCCGCACTGCGCAGGAAGCGCTCGGACTCGCGCTCGGCAGCCCGCGCGAAACTCAGGAAGAACCCCCGTCGCCATTCGAGTAAATGAAAGCCCACTAACGCCTGCCCTGCCAATGGAATTTAGGGACCGCCTGCGCTCCGCCCTCTCGGCTCGCGGCAGGGTAATAAGTGCCTCAAAGATGAAATCGTCTTCAAACTGTCGTGCGGAACCCAATGAACC
>CAYYCA010000064.1:0-9229 GCA_964470265.1 uncultured Fimbriimonadales bacterium
GCGGGGACGCCCGTGCCACGCGCTCACTGCCTTGCACGGGCGGGGACGCCCGTGCTACAGTTGAAGTTGCGCTCGCTTGCGATAGACGAACCCCAGCAGGTTAATGCCCAGCGTCAGCACGAACAGGGTCAACCCCAGCAGGAACAGGTGTCCGTAGTGGGGGCTTTCGAACTCCACATTGCCCATTTCAATTGCAATCGTATCTGGCACGCCGCGCGTCGGTTTGACCAGCGTGCCCAGCGCGGCGGTTGGCGAGCTAAAGTCGGGCATCGTGGGCGTGCCGCCGCTGAGAATCCACACAATCATCGTCTCGCCCATCACCCGCGCCACGCCCAGCAACAGCGCAGCAATCAAACCGCTTTTCGCCGCGGGGAGTATCACCAGCCGAATGCGCTCGGCGAGGGTCAACCCCAACGCCTCCGCCCCCTCGCGCAGGCTGTTCGGCACAGCGCGCAACGCATCTTCCGAAAGCGAGATAATCGTGGGCAGGATGAACACCGTCATCATCAGCGCGGTCGCCAGCAACCCGCGCCCCGAAGTGAGCTGGAGTCCCTCCGCAAACAGCCGCTGCAGCCACGGCGCAATTAACATCACGCCGAAATAGCCCAGCACCACCGTCGGAATCGCCGCCAGAATCTCCAGAATCGGCTTGAACCACTCCCGCACGCGCGACGACGCTTGCTCGCTCAGGTACACGGCGGCTGCAATCCCCAGCGGCGTCGCAAACAGCATCGAGAGCGCGGTAATCAGGAGCGTCGCCAGCAGCAGAGGCAGCATTCCGAAACGCGCGTACAGAATCGTCGGCGCCCAGTCGGGCTTGAGGAACTGCTGAATCGTCGCCCAGGTGGTGCTGGTCGTCGGGCGCGCCTCCAGCTCGAACAGGTAGCCCCTGAGCCATTCTTCTTGCCTCCGCGCTTTCCAGACGGGAAGCGCGATTCGTCCCTTCGGCTGCCGATTCAGGTCAATCTCGATGGGGTCAATCCGCACGCCTTCAGGAGCGCGTATCAGGCGCAGGCGGAACTCGTAGGGCGCATACGCGGGGTCAAAGGATACATCGGGTTCCCACGCCAGCTCCATCGTATCGCCGTCGTAGGCGGGCGTTGCAAACGCGAGCAACAGGAACCGCTCGCCTTGTTCGGCGCGTTTCGGCGCACGCATGCAGTCGCGAAACAGTTCGTCCGAGCGCAGCTGAGCGGGATCCGCAGTCTGCGCTGTCGCCGTGACCAGCGGCTGCATTGAAGCGAGTTCGTCGTGCGGGGGCAGGCGGGTGGCGTCTTCGGCGTCGTCTAACTCGTCTGTGCCCTCGCGGTGCGCCGCCAGCAGGCTCGCGGTAGGATCCATCGAGACTTCGTCGCGATACTCACTGTTGGGCGATTGTAGGGCAATCCTGAAGCCGAAAGGAAACTCGCGCCTGAATGCGTATTGCGACTCGGCAAACAGATAATAAAACACCGCAAGGATGGTCAGGATGAGCAAGCCTCCTGCCATCCAGGTCGCCGCCTGTATTAGGTTGTCCAACAGTCGGATGCGCCACATTCGATTATGGATGAGGGGCAGGGCAACCCTGCCCCTACGATGCTTACGGGTTCAGGCTATAGTAACCCACCTCTTCCACCAGCGACTGCCCCTCTTTCGACAGCACCCAGTTGATGAAGTTCGCGACCTCGCCGCGGGGTTTGCCGTTGGTGTAGAAGTAGAGGTAGCGCCAGATGGGGTACTTACGGCTGCGCACATTCTCCTCGGTCGGCGCGTAGGCAGTGTCGCCCTCCTTCGCCGCGATTTTGAGGATTTTGAGACCGGGGCGATTCTTGAAATACGCGACGCCGCCGTAGCCGATGCCGCCGAGCGTGCGGGCGACCTCGCGCCCCTCCTCGCTGGTGGAGGGCATAAAGCGCACCCCGCGCCCCCAGTTCTGGTTCCGTAGCACATTCTGCTGGAAGAAGCCATAGGTTCCCGAATTGCTGTCGCGGCTAAACACCACGATAGGCAAATCGGGACCGCCCACCTGCTTCCAGTTGGTAATTTGCCCGATATAGATTCGGCGCAGCTGATCCATCGTGAGCGACTCGACGGGGTTCGAGGCGTTCACGCAGATTGCCAGACCATCGAGCGCCACAGGGATTTCGTTCACCACGACGCCGCGACTGCGCGCGCGATCCACTTCCGATTTGCGCATCGGGCGCGAGGACGCGCAGATGTCCGTCACGCCGTTAATCAGCGCGTTGATGCCGATGCTCGACCCGCCGCCCGTGACGGAGACGCTCACGCGCGGGTTCACGCGCCCATACGCCTCCGCCCATCGCTGGCTCAGAATCAGCATCGTGTCCGAGCCTTTAATCGTGATGCTCTGCTGCCCCAACCAGCTCGACGCCGTCAAGCCGACCAGCGCCACGGCGCTGCTCAGAGCCACAACGAGTTGCTTGCGTTTCATCATTAGCCTCCCTCCAATCAGTAGCGATACTGCAGGCGAATCGTCCATGCGTTGTTGCGCACTTCCGTGCCTTCCTCGTCGGGGATTTCGTACGCGGCGGTCAGGCGGGCGTTGGGGTTGATGAAGTAGCTGTGGGCGAAGCCCCAGGTGCGCGTGCTGTCGCCGCCGCGCCCCGTGTCGGGATCGAACACATCGTAGCGCACCGTGAGAAAGTTGCGGTAGTTCAGCCGATAGGTCATCTGCAGCTGATAGCCAAGAATGTTCGTGGGGCGGGTGAAGCGGGGAACGGTGACGCCGCTTACTGTGCGCGTGGTGGGCACGCGATCCTTACCCAGCATCAGCTCGCCGCGCAGGGTCAACCCTTCCGTCAGGAAATCCAGCACGGATGCGTCCACATAGATAAACTCGCGGTCTGCAGGGTGCACCTGCGTAGGTTGGTTATTGTTGTTGGGATCATTAAAAGTGAAGCCGGGGCGCTTGCCGAAGAAGCCCGCTATCCCGAACTCGTACTGCAGCGTGTAGTAGCGCCAGCCCACATGCCATGCCAGTGTGCTGCCCAGATTGCCGAAGGTGTTCGCTGCGGTCTGCTGGGGGTCGGCGTAGGTCAGGCTGTTCCAGAACCCGAAGTGTGCGAACGAGTTATTGCTCAGCCCGTAGCGCATGAATACGCCGCGTCCGCGCTCGCCGCCGAACATCGTGCGATTGTAGAGCGCGCGCTCGGGCATTTCGCGCTCGCTGGAGGAGCGTTCCAACTCATAGCCCAGCGGCAACGGCTGCTGCCCCACGAGCAGCTGCACGCCCACGCGCTCCACCGTCGGCTCGATGTCCCAGATAAGCTGCACATCTTTCAGCTCCGCGCCCAGTCGTTGAGAACCCGCCGCCACATCGAAGGAGATCCGCATCTGCGTGCGGGGATCTATAGTGTTCGTCTGGCTCACACGCACGCGGCGCATCTGGAACCCCTCATTATTCCGGTTCTCTTGTGAGTCATACCACTGGAACTGAACATAATTGCCAGGACGGAACCGCAACGCTTCCGCAAGCCCCGTTTGGATAACCGGGATGGTCTCCTGCGCCTGCTCTTCGATATAGAGGCGCACTTCTTGCATTTCCCGTTGCAGCTCTTCGAGCTGTTTTTGAAGTTCCTCGATGCGCTTTTGCAGTTCCTGCACGCGCTGGGTCTCCTGCGCCGCCGTGCTGCGCTCGGCGCGGGTTTTGGTAGACAGGGTCGTTCGGGTCGCAGCGGTCTCCTCCGCCCACGCCGCCGCGCCCAACCCGCTCACAACAAGGCAACTCGCCACCAGAGTTGCACGACAGAACCTCCATGTAGGTCGCATCACTGAGCCTCCTTAAAGATTTTCAAAGCCCTTGCCACATCGCGCCACATTCTGGATTGTTCCAACGCACGCGCAGAATGCGCTTCGAGAAATGCGTCGTTGGCTCCGCGAGGGGCGCGCCTGCAAGGGTCGCCAAAACCGCCAGCGCGATTTTGGAAACGGAATTAATATTGACGAGGGGATGTTAAGGGCGGGTTAACAAGCCGCGCAGGTACAATTCAAGCGTATGCCGTCAGACCAGATTATCGTGCAGGGGATCGAGTTCTACGCCTATCACGGCGTGCCCGACGCCGAGCAGCAGATAGGGCATCGTTATCGGGTGGACATCGTCGCGGACATCGACCTGCGCGAGGCAGGGCGCACGGACGACCTGCAATACACGGTGAGCTACGGCGATTTGGCGCGACTGGCGATTCAGATTGGCACCTCGCGTCAGACGCGCTTGCTGGAGACGCTGGCGGAGCAGATGTGCGCCGCGATTCTGGAGCGGTTCCCCCGAATCCAGCGGGTGGAACTGACGCTTGCCAAACGCCTGCCCCCAACGGGCACAATTACCGAACTCGCCGGCGTCAAAATCACACGGGAACGACAGAGCGATGCTGACACAGCGACTGATTCTGAAGGGGGACGAAGCGCACGATAAGCCGCTGATTCAGCAGGCGGCGGCGATAATTCGCGCAGGCGGACTGGTCGCCTTCCCCACCGAGACGGTCTACGGGCTGGGCGCGGACGCGCTGAACTCGGAGGCGGTGCGACGCATCTTCCTCGCGAAGGAACGCCCCGCATGGGATCCGCTGATTGTGCATGTCGATACGCCCGAAGCCATCCACCGCTACACGCGCGACCATTCTATCTTGACCGAGAAGTTGATTCGCGCGTTTATGCCCGGTCCGCTGACGCTGGTGCTGCCAAAACGGGAGATGATTTCGGATGTGGTCACGGCAGGGCGCGACACAGTGGCGATTCGTATTCCGTTGCATCCCGTGGCGCGTGCGCTGATTCGCTACAGCGGGACGCCGATTGCTGCGCCCAGCGCGAACAAGTTCGGACGCCCCAGCCCGACCACCGCCGACCATGTGTTGCACGACCTGAACGGCGCAATCGAGGCGGTGCTGGACGCGGGACAGACGCCGATGGGCGTGGAGTCGACGATTCTGGACATGACCACGCAGCCGCCGACGCTGCTGCGCCCAGGCGGCGTTTCAAAAGAGGCCATCGAGGCGATAATTGGCGCGGTACGCACGCTGGGGGAGCCTGTCAAGGAAGGCGAACCGCTGCCTGCGCCTGGCTTGAGCGCGCGGCACTATGCGCCCAAGGCGAAAGTGTTGCTCTGCGCTCCAGAGCCAGAAATCTTCTACGGCGCGATTAAGGATGCCCTGAGCCAGTATGCGTTTGTAGGGGCGTTGTGTCCCGAAGGCTGGCGCACGCCCGACGATGCGCGCCTGCGCGTGTTCGAGTGGGGCGCGTGGGGCGACTGGGAGACGCTTGCGCAACGGCTGTTTCTGGGATTGCGCGCCTTAGAGCAGGAGCAGACGCACGCAATTGTGTGCCCGCTGCCGCCTGAAGAGGGGCTGGCGCGCGCGTTGCACGACCGCCTGCTACGCGCCGCGCGTTAAGTAATCGGATTGCGGAGAATTCCAATCCCCTCCGCTTCCAGCTCCACGACATCGCCCGGCTGCAGCCACGGGTAAGTTCCATCGGGGTACTCCAGCAGGCACCCGCCGCCGACCGTGCCTGAGCCAATCACATCGCCGACCTGCAGGCGTGTGTTGCGCGAGGCGTGGGCAATCATCTCGGCAAAAGTCCAATACGCCTCGCCTGCGCTCGCGCGGGTAATCTCCTGTCCGTTCACGCGAGCGACGAGGCGCAGATCCCAGCGGCTGCCGTGGTCGGGGTCGGGGCTGCGCCAGCCGTCCAGCTCGTCAGGCGTGACGACCCAAGGCCCGAGCGAAGTGGCGAAGTCCTTCCCTTTGGCGGGTCCCAGCCCGACGCTCATCTCGCGCAGCTGGAGGTCGCGCGCGCTCCAGTCGTTCATCAGCGTAAAGCCCGCAATCGACGCCTCCGCCTCCTGCAGACTGAAATCGCCCCCCGCGCGTCCGATAATCACCGCCAGCTCCAGTTCGAAATCCAGCGCGTTCGTGTCGGGCGGTTTGCGCACGGGCTGATTATGCCCAATCAGGCACGCAGGATTGGAAAAGTAGAAGACGGGGAACTCGTACCACGCTTCGGGGGGCGCGTCGTAGCCGCGTTTGCGCCGCGCGTTGCGCACATGGGCTTCAAACGCGTAAAAATCGCGCACGCTGGGCGGAACGAGGAGGGGCGGGCAATAAATCGCAGGCTCCACAGGGTCGCTCGCTTGCTCCAGTCGCGCCGCCTGCTCCGTTTCGGGCAGGCGCAGCCAGTCAAGGAAGTCACGGCAGCCCGCGATGCGCCGCCACGCGCCGTCGCGCCAGACCGTCAAGCACGGCGGAGAATCGGGTGCGGATTGAAGCGTCGCGAAACGCATGCCTATTTACTGATTTCCAGAATGCGGAAACGCGCCTCGCCTTTCGGCAGATGAACGCTCACCTCGTCGCCCACCTTATAGCCAATCAGCGCGCTGGCGATGGGGGCTTGATAAGAGAGTTTGTGATGTTCAGGGTCGGCTTCCGTCGCGCCCACGATGCGGAACTCGCGCTCCTCGCCTGTCTCCACATCCTGAATCTTCACATACGAACCGATGCCCACATAGTCTGTGGGGACATCTTCGGGGCGGACAATCGTTGCGCTCTGCAGGATTGCGCGGATCTGCTGAATGCGCGACTCGACATACGCCTGGTCGTTTTTCAGGCTCTCCAGCTCCGTGTCTTCCGCGCTGAACTCGCCGTGTTCCTTGTGGGCGCGGAACGCCTCGGCGATGCGCATCCGCTCGACGGTCTGCAAGCGGCGCAACTCCGACTCCAGCTGTCTAAAGCCCTCCTCCGTCAGATAGATACGATCGGGTTCAAAGTGCGTCATCGCAACTCCTCCTAAAAGCTCAAGGGCAATCAGGGTTTATGGCTAATACGCAGATTGTTCCACAAAGGTTCCCCTGCGAGGCTGATAGAGTTCGGGGTAGGGGGGCGGATTCCTGCAGGGGTTTTAATCATACAGCGCGTCCAGATAGCGGCGCAGCACCTCGTCCACCACGCCTCGAAACGGTAGGGAGTTCGCCATGCCGTAAATCGGCGCCATTTCGCCCTTCTCGTCGGGGTGCGCCTTCACATAGTCGACGGCTGCGCGCAGGTCGTTCAAAAACGCCTCCGCCACGCCCGGCTGCGCATGGCGAATCGTGACGGCGATATGCACGCCCGGTGGGCGTTGCAGGGCGTTCAGTCGCCACCCGCGCTGCGCCATTTGGTCTAACACCTGATAGATATTCAGTTTCTCCTGCGCGCTGGTGAACGCAACCAGAAACAGCGGCTCGCCCATCAGTTTCAGTTCGGGCATTTGCTCGATGCCTTTGCGAATCTGTTTGGCGGTCTCCATAATCTGGCGGGCGCACTCTAAGTAGCCCTGCCTGCCGATGGAGACCATCGCCGCCCAGCCCGCGACGCTGAGCGCGCCCGGACGACTGCCTGGCAGCGTCGGGGAAGCGTACAGTCCGCCAGGCCACTCCGTCGCCGTGAAATACTGATGCCGTCGCAAATCGCGCCCGCGATACAGCACAACCGACAGCCCCTTCGGCGTGTAGCCGTACTTGTGGGGGTCTACGGAGATGGAGGTCACGCCGTCCACGCGGAAGTCCCACGGCGTCACGGGGTAGCCCAGCATCTCGATAAACGGCAAGATGAACCCGCCGAGACAGGCGTCCACATGCATGCCGATTCCGTACTGCTTCGCCAGCTGCGCGATTTGGGGGATGGGGTCAATCACCCCGTGAGGGTAGCCCGGCGCGGAGCCGACGAGGGCAATCGTCTGGCGCGTAATCGCTTTGTGCATCGCCTCTAAGTTCGCTTTGAAGTCGTCGCCGACGGGGGTGCGAATGAGTTTGATACAGAACAGATGCGCGGCCTTGTCGAAGGCGGGGTGCGCGGTTTCGGGGGCGACGACTTCAGGTTCCGTAATCCCTTTCTCGGCGCGCGCCCAGTCGCGATAGGTCTTCATGGCGAGCAGGATGCTCTCTGTGCCGCCTGAGGTGGTGGTTCCGACCACCTGCTGCGACGGGTCATCGGTAGCGGGAGCGTTGAGCAGGTTCGCCGTCATGCGCACAATCTCTGCCTCGAACTTAATCGTGCTGGGGAACAGGTCGGCGTGGAGAGGGTTGCTCTGGGAGTGGAGGGCGTAGACCTGGCTCAGGAATGCGCTATGCTCCTCGCCGCCGTGGTAGACCGTGCCCGACACGCGCCCCTGCCGCCAGGGCGGGGTCTCCTGCTCCCGCAGTTGCTGGAGCCAGTTCAGAATCTGCTCGCGGGAGACGCCCTGTTCGGGCAGCCGGGAAAAATCGGGCAGGGTTTCGAGTTTCGGGCGCATTTTGGAGCGCACCATCTGCTCCACCTGCGCGTATTCGGCTTCCAGTCGCTTCTGAACAGCAGGGATGCGTTGCGCCGCCTTCTCCGCGCCTTTCAACACGCCCTGCCACATCCGCTTCAACCCCATAGCAGAGGGGATTGTACCTAATTGGTAAGCACCTCAAAGGTGAAAATGTCGCCGAATGGAGAGGGAGGTTCGGAACTGCCCCTTACCTTTTATGGTCATCCCCCTGTGCCAATCAAGGCGCGTGAACCGCGCCCCTTGCGGAGCGGCGCGGTTCACGCGCCCCCGTCGATTTGGGAAGGCTCTAATACCAGTTAGGGTTTCAGAAGTCGTGAATCGTCGGCGGGGACGCCGACGCTACGCGATTGCGTTCGTAGCGTCGGCGTCCCCGCCGACGATTCACGACTTCTGAAACCTCACTTGGTATAACCTTTCCCCCCTCCTTTAGGTTCCCCCCGCTACGCGAGGGGAACCGCCCAGGGCGCGGTTCCCCCTACGCCGTAGGGAGAACCTTAAGGAGGGGGTTCCATTAATCCCAAACTGCTGTTGAGGGGCATTTCATATGGGAGAGACCTATGTGCCTCAAAGATTAAATCGTCACCTTTCCACGCTGTTTTACCCCCCTCCTTAAGGTTCCCCCCGCTTCGCGAGGGGAACCGAAAAGCGGCTCGGTTCCCCCTACGCCGTAGGGGGAACCTTAAGGAGGGGGTTTACTCAGTCCTGCCCTACGATTTAGGGACGATTTAACGTTTGAGGCACTTAAGAGACTGTTTGGGAAATCGGGGCGTGGCGCACAGAAAGTCAGAAGGTACGCTTTGAGGCAGACGGCTGAAGCCGTTCCTGTGCAAACGAAGCCGACCTGCGTCGGCTTCGTTTGCACAGGAACGGCTTCAGCCGTCCATTTCATAAACAGTCTCTAAGTTCCTCAAATGTGAAATCGCCCTGTTCTTTGGTACGATGGCGTCCC
>CAYYCA010000065.1:0-4182 GCA_964470265.1 uncultured Fimbriimonadales bacterium
CAGGCGCGGCGTAGCAGGCAGCAGCATCCCCTCGTACAGCGGGTGGTTTGTCGGAAAGCCCATGCGCGAGTTGAGCGGCGCGTGATACACGGCGCAGCCGAGCCGCTCCGCGAGCGCGACCGCCTCGGCGATTGCGCCTGCGCCCCCGACGCCCGCGCCACACACCAGCGCAGGCTTCTGCGCTGACGCGAACGCTTCCACGAGGGGCGTCAAATCCTGCGGCGCGCCCGGCGGGTGCAACGGCTTGATGTGCGGCGACTCGGCGGGCGCGTCCCAGAAGTTCATCGGGATAGAGACAAAGACGGGACCGCGCGGGGGCGACAT
Organism: uncultured Fimbriimonadales bacterium; assembly: GCA_964470265.1. GTDB lineage: Bacteria > Armatimonadota > Fimbriimonadia > Fimbriimonadales > GBS-DC > GBS-DC. The sequence continues at coordinate 325 of CAYYCA010000065.1, forward strand.
CGCGAGGTGATACGCTTGCTCCAGCGCGTCGGGCACATCGGCGGCGTGCTTGACCTCATACGCCCACTTCACCACAGGACGCGCCATCCCCACCAAATCGCCCGAAAGCAGCGGCTCATGAAAGAGGTGGCGCGTATCCTGCTGCCCGCAGGTGACAATCAGCGGCGCGCGATTTTTCAGCGCGGTAAACAGTACGCCCATCGCGTTGCCCAGCCCAGGTGCGACATGGAGATTGATGAAGGCGGGCTTACCACTCGCCTGCGCGTAGCCGTCTGCCATCGCCAGTCCGATGCTCTCCTGCAACGCCAGCACATAGCGCACGCCATCGGGCAGATTCACTAATAACGGCAGCTCCGTCGAGCCGGGATTGCCGAAAATGTAGCGAATCGCCCGCGCCTGCATCCACTCGAAAGTCGCCTCGCGAATGTTCATACCCGCGAGATTCGAACCGCGAGTCGGGATTCCTGCAGCCCCCCTAAAGAACTCTCATCCCCCTGCCGATAATAGCCACAGCAAATTTGCGGAGCGTCTACCCAACAGGGGGTCAACGGAATGAGTCTGAGGATTAATACGAACATCCAGTCGCAGAATGCGCTGCGGAATGTGAGCCTCACTTCGGATTTGATGGGGCGCACGATTGAACGGTTGGCGTCGGGGTTGCGCGTGAACCGCGCCGCTGACGACCCTGCAGGCTTGATTATCTCGGAGAACCTGCGGGCGCAAATCACGGGCTTACAGCAAGCGGTGAACAACGCGCAGGACGCCGTGAATATGATTAAGACCGCCGAGGCGGCGCTGGACGAGGTGCATAACGCCCTGCGCACGATGCGGCAGCTCGTGCTGCACGCCGCCAACACGGGCGTCAACGACTACGCCGCGTTGCAGGCAGACCAGACTCAGATCCGCGCCCTCATTGACAGCATCAACCGCATCGCGGAGCAAACCTCCTTCGGCACGAAAAAGCTGCTGGATGGCACTTCGGGCATCAGCGCCGCCGTGACCAACCCCTCGCGCATTTCGGGCATCTTTATTGGGGGACTGTTCAACAACTTCGCCACCGACAGCGGCGCAGTGACTCTGCAGGTGACCACCGCCGCCACACGGGCTACGATTATCGGCTCGCGGGTGTTCGCCGCAGGTACCACCTTGGCAAGCTTGATGGGAACCCCTGCGGGGAATGTCGTCATCAACGGCTACACGATTACAGCAGAGGCAAACGAAACTGTCGGCAGTTTCATCGATAAAATCAACGCCGTTTCGCATGTGACGGGCGTGGTGGCGAACTATAACGATTCGACCCGCCAGATTGAGCTGCGCCATCGGGAGTACGGCGCACAGTTTCAGGTGAACCTCAACGACACGGCAGGCATTATCTTGAACGCGCCCGGCTCCCAGAGCGCAACGGGCGTGGATGCCGTCGCGACCGTGATTGCCAATACGGTCAATGGCGTGCAGACCGTCACTTTTACGGGCGGTCAGGCGACTGGCGATTCGGGACTGCGCCTGCGCGACGGCTACGGAAATGTGATTATGCTTACAGAAGCGGGCAACGACACCAGCCTGCCAGCGGCGCAGGTCGCGGTCGTCACGGCAGGCTTGCTTCAATTTCAGGTCGGCGCAAATGCCGGGCAGTTCGTGCGCTTCTCGCTAATGGATGTGAACGCCTCAAAGCTGGGGACGACCGTCATCAACGGACAAAGTCTGGCGACCATCGATATCACCCAGCCCAACTCGACCGATAACGCGCTGCGCATTATCGACGCTGCGATTAGCGAAATCTCCAAAATGCGCGGCGATATGGGCGCGTTCCAGCGCTATGTGCTGGAGAGCAACATCCGCTCGCTCAATGTCGCCCGTGAGAATGTGATGGCAAGCGAGTCGACCATTCGCGACGCCGACTTTGCGTTGGAGATTTCGAACTTCACCAAGCAGCAGATTCTGATGCAGTCGGGCATGTCGGTGCTGGCGCAGGCGAACTCGATGCCGCAGACCGTGTTGCAGCTGCTGCAGCGGTTGTAATCGTCAGGACCGTCGCACGAACACCCACCACTCTGCCATCAGCAGGGCGAGCAAGGCGAGGGCGATGGGCTTCCACAGGTCGCGCAGGGTGGTGAGCGTGTTTTGCGCCGCCACCGTCTTGCCGCCGAGTTCGATGCTCGTGCGCGGGCGGATGTCCGACTCGTCGCTGTGCATCAGGTTCGCCGCGATGCGCAGCTGCGTCTTTTTGCCCGTAATCGTGTGCAGCCCGACGCGCTCCAGCCCTGGAATCACCACTGCGCCGTCGTTCACGGGGAAGCTGCGCGTGCGCCCCTCGGGATCGCGCACGACCAGCTCAGTTTCCGACGGGTCTACCGCGAGGCTGAAAGGGATGCCCGTGCGCACAGTCATGTCTGTTGCGCCACCCTGCTCGCCCACCGCCCAGCGCAGCAGGTTCGCCACAAAGATGGGGAATGCAGGCTGCAGCGGGAAGTCCGACTCAAGCAAATCCCAGCCGACGCCGACCCAGCGACGATTCTGGTGGTCGCCCGCCACAATCAGCGGGGTTTGCTGGCTCTCCGCGAGGACTTTCGCCCACGGCGCGGGCTTGAGGCGCGGCGCGTTGTCAATCAGCAGGTTGCCCAGCTCCAGATAGCGCATCAGCGGATGGTCGCGTTCCCACAGGGCGATGCGCGGCGTGCGCACCGGCGGCCCCAGCTCGGCAATCGGACCGCCTTTCGCCTTGATGACCATCACGGCGCGCGCTTTTACGGGCACAGGCGTGGTTCGGTCAAAGATAATCAGGTCGAACTCGCCGCCCCCGACTCGCTCGCCCCGCTCGCTTTCGGGCACAGTGGGGGCTTTGCTGAGCTGCACATTTGGCTCAAGGGCAAGCGCGCGCTCCAGAAAAAAGTTGCCCTCGCCCACCAGCAACACGCGAATCGGTTTTTGCATCACGCCGACGCGAAACGCGGCGTTGTCGGCGGCGAGCGCGTCGTCGACTTTCAGACGGGCTTCGAGCGGCTCCTGCAACTGACGCGCCGTCAGCGTCTGCCCCACTGTTTTGCCCGCTTCCACCGTAAGCGAACGCGCGTCGATGAGTTTGCCGTTCGCGTAGAACTCCAGAATCGCCTGCTTACTCTGGCTGCCGAAGTTGCGGATTCCGACGAACCACTCGAATCCGCCGCTGCGCTCCTGCACATCCATCGCGGTAATGGCGAGGTTCTCGCCGCTGCTGCCCAGCGATTCGAAAATCAGTTTCGCGTTCCCCGCGGAGAAGTCGCTGACAGGGGGAAACGCGCCGTCGGAGAGCAGCACGATACGGCTCTCGCCTGTCTTGCCCACCAGCGCAGCGGCGAGGCGCAGCGCCTCGTCTAAGTTGCCTGCCGTGTCAGTGGGCTGAATCTGGTCGATTGCGCTGAGCAGTTTCTGCTTATCGCTGGTGAGGGGCGAGAGTACGCGCACCTGCGCGCCCGCTTCGATAATCGCGAGCTGCTCGCCGGGGTTGAGCTCTTGCACGAAGCGGCGCAGGCGGTTTTTGGCGGCGTCGAGGCGCGTGGGCGAGGCGTCCGTCGCGCTCATACTCGCGGAGTTGTCCACCACAATTACAGACTGCCCAGGCAGCCCCTTCGCCTGAATCATCGGGCGGGCGAGCGCGGTCAGCAGCAACAGCGCGGCGAGCAACTGCAGAAACAGCAGCAGATTCGGGCGCAGTTTCTGAAAGAGCGCGTTCGCCCGCACATCAGTCGTAATCGCAGGAAACAGGAATTTGGCAGGGACACGCACCTCCCGCCGCCGCACCTTCAGCAGGTACAGCAGGATGATAAACCCGGCGACCGGCAGAAACCAGAGCAATACCCCCAGCGACTGGAACTGCATGGC
>CAYYCA010000065.1:4282-9054 GCA_964470265.1 uncultured Fimbriimonadales bacterium
TTGCTCAGACGCTCGCGCAGGATTTCGCTCAGCTGGCTGAGGGTTAACCCACGCACGGTCAACTCGCCCACGCCGGGAAACACCACGCGCCCGCTGGGGGGCACGGTAAACTCACCGCTGAACTGTCCGTGACGCAACACCGTCACGCTTAGCACATCGCCCGTGTCGAGGGTGTAGTCGTTGGATTGGGTGAAACCGAGAACGAGCAAGAAGCAGGCAATTAGTATTGCAATTAGCATCCTGCTTAAGTTCGTTCGTCTGGTTGGCTGCGCTTTATTCCCCTCACCCCCCAGCCCGCTCTTGGCGAGGGTGCAACGCCTAAGTTCAGGGGGAGAGTAGGGGGTAGCTTTTTCTCCGCCCTCACCCCCTAACCCCCTCTCCCACAGCGTGGGAGAGGGGGAACTAAAGGCGCAGCGGGCACCTACGGCTCTCCTCTCCCACGCTGTGGGAGAGGGGCAGGGGGTGAGGGCAAAAAGGCGGGCGTATGCAGCGGTGTTGAACCCAAGTGTTGTCCCCTTGTCAAGGGGAGACGGGGGGACGTGGCAATCTATTCTCATCATCGTTCTCCCTCCTCCACCAGGATTACGCCCACCAGCCGGTCGCCTGTTTGCGCAAGCATCTGGTACACCGTTTCGTCTAAGGCGTAGCCCTTTGGGGCGACGAGGATAAGCCTTTCTGCGGGGGGCGCGACGGGCGCATCAGGCGCAGTGGCATAGACGCGCAGCACGCCGTTCGCATAGGCGGGGGCAGGCAGGTTGGATTCTTCGGGTTCGGTTTCCGCTGTGTGTAGGGCGTCGGCGATTTGCTGTGCGACCGACTGCGTGCGCGGGGTCAGCGGGAGGGCGAGCGCGCGATGCCACGCCTCGCCGCCGCCAAGCGCGCGCAGCTGCCATGCAACAAGCTGCGCCTGGGCAGGGGAGAGCGCGCCGCGCGTCTCGGCTAACACGGGCGCGCCCAGCAACCGCTCCACTTCCCAGCGGTTCGTGAGCCGCCGCGTGCGCCACGCCGCCATCAGCGCGCCCAGCGAACCCAGCATCAGTCCCAGCAGCATGCCCAGCGCCGTTGTCAATACGGGACGCGGGAACACGGGGCGGTCGGGCAGCGCAGGCGGTTGCAGCAGTAGGGGTGAGACCTTGCCAATCAGTTGCTGCGCCCGCGCCTGCTCGTATGCCCGCACTTTCTCCGTCCAGATGGTGAGCGCCGCCTCGTACCGACGCTTCAAATCGCTATACTCCGCCATCAGGTCAGGCGTGCGCTGAAAGAGCCGTTCGAACTCCGCCTGCTGCTGCTTGAGAATCGCGAGCGTCGCGCCTGACGCTTGCAGCTCGCTTTCAGCAATAAGCAACGACCGCGTCAGCTCTAAATAGGTGGGGTTGATCGATTCCTGTTTGGAAAGTGTCAGGAACTGCTGGTCGATAGCCTGCGCGAGCAGGTTCTCCCGCTCGCGTTTCGCCTGGGCGATTTGCTGCTCCACGATTTTTACTTCGGGCGCGTCAGGCTGGAACTCCTCGAGGAGCGCGCTGCGTTGAATTTCCAATTCGGCGATTTTGGTGTTGAGCTGCTGCGCTTCGGGGGGGATGGCAAGGGTACGCATCGCTTCATAAAACTTCGGCTCGCGTTGCAGCTGGCGGCGCAGGGCGGCAATCTGGCGTTCGAGCGCAATCTGGCGTCCTTCCTCCTGACGCCGCTTGTCCAGCAGGTCGGCGTACTTCTCCACGCTCTTGGTAAGTTCGGCTTCAGGCGCGACGACGCCGCGCGCTTTCAGAAACGCCGTGATGCGCGCGCCGACCTTGCGCAGTTGCTCCTCCTGCGCCTGCAGTTCGCCGCTTAGTTTCTCAACCAGTGTGGAGGGGTTCTGCTCGTAGAGGGTGCGCACATAGCTCAGATACGCCTGCGTCCAGAGGTCGGCGAGCCGTTGCGCGCCCTCAGGGGTAGAGTCGGACGCCGTAATCTGCACCACATTCGTATTGCGCAGCGCGGAGGCGCGGAACCGCTGCTCAAAGTCGCGGTATGGCTCGCGGTTGCCCGCCTGCTGCTGCACTTTCTCCAGCAATGGGCGCGAGAGGAGTATCTCGACCTGCGTGTTCAAGTCAGGACTACCGCCTCCGATAATCGACGCCAGACCGCCCGCCGCGCCCAGCGTCATCCCCGTCGGCGACTCAATGAGCAGTTTGGCGTTCGCTTCGTAGCGTCGCTCGCCGAGCAAGATGATTGCCGCAGCGATGCCAACGCCCAGCAATACGCCCGCTGCAACCCATTTCCACTGACTGCGCAGCGCATATCCAATCCATGGCAGCGCGATGGTCTCCCGCTTGTCGTCCCAACGCTCCATCGCCCAGAATCATACCTAAACTGCGAACATCTCGCGCAGGCGCACGCCCAGCCCCGGCGCGTCGTTAGGCAGCACGCGTCCCTCGCACAGCTCCGCCCCGATAAACGGGTCGTCAAGCAGGTTCAGGTGGCTATCGAGATCCAAGTGGTCAGCAAGCGGCGCAATCTGAGCGGCGGCGCTAATCGACAGGCTGCTATCGGAATAACAGCCATACATCACCTGCAACCCCAACGCGCGGGCGGTATGCACCATGCGTATCGCCTCACTCAGCCCGCCGCACTTCATCAGCTTGATGTTGATTCCATGCACGCGGTCGGCGAGTTTGACCACATCGCGCTTGTCGAAACAGCTCTCGTCCACGAAAATCGGCAGGGGCGACTCGCGATAAAGCGCGGGCAGCTCGTCTTCCGCGCCGCGCGGCAGGGGCTGCTCCACATACTCCACTCCGCGCTCCGCGAGCCAGCGGCACATAGTGAGCGCGTCCTGCAGACTCCAGCCCCCGTTCGCGTCCACGCGCAGCGCGACGCCCTGCGGAACCTCCTGCAAAATCGCCTCGAACATCGCCTGGTCTGCCTCAATCCCTGCGGGGTTGCCCAGTTTGATTTTGAGGGACTTTGCGTTTGTCAGTTCCAGCCAGTCGCGCGTGCGCTGGCGGGCGACTTCGGGCGGATTGATGCCAATCGTGACGGAGGTCGGGACAATCGCCTCACGCGACAAGCCCAGCACGCGCCATACCGGCAACCCTGTGCGCTTGCCGAGCCAGTCCCACAGCGCCATATCGACGGCGGCGCGCGCGGCGGAGCGTACCTCGTTTTCTATCAAAACTTGCTCAATCCGCTCCCGCTCCAGCGGATGGAGCGGCGCAAGCAGCGACTCAGCTTTCTGGAGGTCTTCCTGGATCGCTTCCGTACTCTGGCGGAAGTCGCCGATGCCAAACGGCGACGCCTCGCCCCAGCCCTCCACGCCGTCCGCTTCCACCCGCGCCCACACATTCACCGTCTGCGCCGTCGTGCCGCGACTGATGGTGAGCGGGAACCGCTTATTGACCGTAAAAGTTGTCCACGCCAGCCGCATGGAGGCGGGTTTCGCCCAAATGCCTGATTTTCCTACCGAGAAACCAGCGACTTCAGACAACCGTTTCCTTAACGGGCGTTGAATCGCCTACCGACACATGGCGCGATTCGCCCAGAATCAACCGCGCCCGCCGATTGCGCGTGAAGTAGTTCCACGCCCACTGGATGAACACCAGCAGGCGGTTCTCGAAGCCCACCAGGAACATCAGATGCACGAACAGCCACATCAGCCACGCGAACCAGCCCGTGAAGTGCAGGCGTCCGATTTTGGCGACCGCCGCCTTGCGTCCAATCACCGCCATGTCGCCTTTATCCCAGTAGCGGAAGGGCGGCGTGGGCTTGTCCTGTAGGGCGTCCTGAATGCGCCGCGCGACATATTGCCCCTGCTGCATCGCCACGGGCGCAACGCCGGGCAACGGCGCGCCCGTCTGGTGAGCATAATGCGCCATATCGCCAATCACGAAGATGCGCTCGTGGTTGGGCACGGAAAGGTCGGGCTCCACGATAATGCGTCCCATCCGGTCGGTGGGTGCGCCTGTGCGTTCGGCGAGAGTTTGCGCCAGCGACGCCGCCCGCACGCCCGCCGCCCACAACACGGTGCGCGTGGGCAGAATAAATACCTCCTCGCCGCGCTTATACACCACATGGTCAGGCGCAACCTGCTGCACGAACGCGCCTGTAATCACTTCCACGCCGAGTTTTTGTAGCGATTGGCGAGCATTCTCACTGAGCGGTTCGGGATAGGCGGTCAGCAGCCGCGGCGCGCCCTCCAGCAGGATGATTCGCGCCGTGCGGGGGTCAAACGCACGATACTCCCCGCGCACTGTCACATGCACCAGCTCCGCCAGTGCGCCTGCCAGCTCCACGCCTGTCGGACCGCCGCCCACAATCACGAAGTTCAGCCATGCCCGCTGCTGCTCAGGGTCGGTTTCCAGCTCGGCGGCTTCCAGCGCGCTCAGCACACGACGGCGAATCTCCTGAGCATCCTCAATCGTTTTCAAGCCCGGAGCGTACTGCGCCCACTCGTCGTTGCCGAAGTAGTGGTAGGCTGCGCCTGCGGCGACAATCAGATAGTCCCAGTGTAGCGTGTGCCCGTCGTGCAGTAGCAGCGTGCGCGCCTGTGGGTCAACATCCACCACTTCGGCGCACAACACGCAGGCGTTGCGCTGCTTGCGAAATAGGCTTCGCAACGGCGCGGCAATTTCGGCGGGTCCCAAGCCCCCCGTCGCCACCTGATACAGCAGCGGCTGGAACAGGTGGAAGTTGCGCTTGTCAATCAGTGTGATATCGACAGGCGCACGGCGCAGTCCCCGCGCCGCCTGCAAACCGCCGAAGCCACCCCCAATAATCACCACATGTGGGCGCAT
>CAYYCA010000066.1:0-8965 GCA_964470265.1 uncultured Fimbriimonadales bacterium
CCGGCGAACTGCTCCATCGGCGCCGAGGTGGTCGAGTTGTGGTTCTGGAATCGCACCTGGTTGAACGGCGCTCCCAAAGAGATTGAACGCTGGTTCGCCTGCGCCGCCCAGAGGTTGAGGCGGAAGGTATCGAAGTTGAAGCTCAGCGCGCCGCCGTCGACGCGGAACGCGCCATCGTCATAGCGCGGGAAGTTCAGGTAGTAGTTGGGCTTGATGCGCTGCAGGGTGAATGGCGTCAGCTTCGCCGGGAAGCGACCGACGGTCACATCGACCTTCGCGCCGAAGATGTCGATGGGCGCCTTCACAAAGGCTTCCCAAATGACGATGTCAGTATCGCCGACCGCAGGCGGAGCGCCGAAGGTCGTCAGCGCGCTCTTGCCCGAGCCACCCGCGTAGGGCAGGAAGTTGCCCAGAATGAAGGTCGCCGAACCCGACACTTCCTCGTTAATCTGGCCGCTGAAGGTCAGCCCCAGCTCGTGGGTCACAGCGATATTCTCGAGCAGGCGCCCCGTGCCCAGCGTCGTGCGGTTCAGAGTGTAGACATCCTTGCCGTCGATGCTGTGCGCGCCGTACACGCCGAAGGTCAGGTCGCCGCTCATTTTGAACTTCTCTTCCTTACCTTCGAGCGCTTCCACGCGCGCGCGCAGCGACGCCATGTCGCGCTTCAGCGCGTCGATGTCCACGCCCATTCCCGCCAGCTCCTGCTGGAAGGTCTGCGCCAGTCGCTGCAGGGTCTGCAGCGCCTCGTTCAGCTTCTGCAGTTCCTGAACCTGATTGCGCAGCTCGTTAATCTGGTTCTGAAGCTGGGTGGTGTCCTGCTGACCACCTGCTTGCGGTCGCCCAGCAATCTCCTCGATGCGCTGGTTAATTGCGCGCAGTCGCTCGTCGATGTTGCGGTAGGCGCGCGCAATCGCCTGCGCAAACTCAGCACGGGTCATGGTGCGGTTCGGGCGGAAAGTGCCATCGGGGTAGCCCTCGATGATGCCCAGCTGCACCAGCTGCTCGATCGACTGATACGCCCAGTGCCCAGGCGGGACATCCCGCATCTGGGCGAAGGTCAAGCCCGTAATCAGGCTCAGACCAGCCACACTAATGAGTAAACGCTTCATAGAAGCATCCTCCTCCGTGAGTTAGATTAGAAGGATGTCTCTGAGGCGTAAGGGGGGGCGCATTCAGCCGTTCCAAGGTTTCCTGAAGCGCATTCCCTTGCGCACTCCGAAACTCCTTCGCCCAATATATTACCCCATCTTTACAGAAAAAGTCAAGGGGGGAGTGAGGTTGCTTCGAGGTATACTTTCGGCGCGCTTCAGAAGCGCACAAAACGAAGGAGGAGGCGACTATGGAGGTTTTACAGATTGTCCCCTACGCCGCTCCCGTGCTTGGCGGAGCGGGCATTTTATTAGCAGGATTGAATTACTGGATGGTTACGCGTCGTCCTGACGGCAACGAGACGATGCGCACCTACGCGCAGGCAATTCACGACGGCGCGATGACCTTCCTCAAGCGAGAGTATATCGCCATCACGCTGTTCGCCATCGTGCTGTTCGCGGTGCTGACCTTTGCGTTTTATCAGAGTGCGCCCCTGATTGGCGTGGCGTATCTGTTCGGCGCGCTCAGCTCGATGCTGGCGGGCTTTATCGGAATGAAGGCGTCCACGCGCAGCGGCGTACGCTCCACTGAAGCAGCGCGTACGGGCGGCATGGGCGAGGCGCTGGTAGTCGCGTTCACGGGCGGCTCGGTGATGGGGCTGGCGGTCGCCGCGCTTGGCTTGCTCGGCGTCGGGCTGATTGTGCTGCTGGGGCAGGCGAATCTGACGACGCTGGCGCAGTACCTCACGGGCTACTCGATGGGCGCGTCGTCCGTCGCGTTGTTCGCCCGCGTGGGCGGCGGAATCTACACCAAAGCCGCCGATGTGGGGGCAGACCTCGTGGGTAAGGTGGAGGCAGGCATCCCCGAAGACGACCCGCGCAACCCCGCCGTGCTTGCCGATAATGTGGGCGATAATGTGGGCGATACCGCAGGCATGGGCGCAGATCTCTTCGAGAGCTATGTCGGCTCGGTGATTGCCGCCGCCGTGATTGCCGTGACTTTCTACAGCCAGAACCCGCTGCCGTATATCATTCTGCCCCTCGCGCTGATTGCGTTTGGACTGATTGCGTCGGTGTTGGGCGTGTTCTCGATTCGTGTGTTTCGCAGCATGGACCCGCAGCTCGCGCTGAACGGCTCCACCATTGTCTCGATTCTGCTCTTTCTGGTGGGCGCGGCGTTCATCACGAACGCGCTGGTGGGCAGTCTCGCGCCGTACTGGGCGGTGCTGGCAGGGCTGTTCGCAGGCGTGTTCATCGGCGCGGTGAGCCAGTACTATACCAGCGGTCCCCCGATTCGCGAGATTGCGAAATCCTCGCGCTTTGGCGTCGCGCCGAATATCTTGTCGGGGATTGGCGTCGGCTATCTCAGCACGGTGTTGCCCCTGCTGGGTATCGCGGCGGCAATCTGGGTTGCGTTTGAGACGAACGGACTCTACGGAATCGCGCTGGCGGGCGTCGGGATGCTCGCGACGATTGGAATCGTGATGAGCACCGACAGCTACGGCCCGATTGCCGACAACGCGGGCGGTATCGCGGAGGTGGCGGGCTTCGGCGAGAGCGTGCGCAAAATCACCGACAAGCTCGACTCGCTGGGCAACACGACCGCCGCGATTGGCAAGGGCTTCGCAATTGGCAGCGCGGCGCTGACCGCCCTTGCACTCTTCGCCGCCTACCAGAGCCAAACGGGACTGCAGGCGATTAACCTTGTGAACCCGTTCACGCTGATTGGCTTGCTTGTCGGGATTGCGATGCCGAGCCTGTTCGCTGCGCTCACGCTCAAAGCGGTCAGCCGCGCCTCGGACCAGATGGTGGACGAGGTACGCCGCCAGTTCCGCGAGCTGGGGCTGCTGGAAGGCAAAGGAAAGCCCGACTACAACCGCTGTATCGATATCGTGACCAGCGCATCGCTGCGCGAGATGATTCTGCCAGGGGCGATTGCCGTGATTGCGCCGCTGGCAGTCGGCTTCGGTCTCGGCGCGGAAGCGTTAGGCGGCTTCCTGGCAGGCGCGCTCGGCATGGGTGTCGTCACGGGCTTGATGATGGCGAACGCCGGCGGCGCGTGGGACAACGCCAAGAAATACATCGAAGAAGGACACGAGGGCGGCAAAGGCAGCGATGTGCATAAAGCCGCCGTCGTGGGCGACACTGTCGGCGACCCGTTCAAAGACACCACCGGCCCCAGCATGAACATCCTCATCAAGCTGATGAGCATCGTCGCGCTGGTGTTTGCGCCGTTGTTTAAGTAAGTTGCCCTCACCCCCTGCCCCCTCTCCCACAGCGTGGGAGAGGGGGAGAGAACAGTTTTATGGCTCGAATCACCCGCTCGTCAGCGCAAATTGTTGCGCAGTACCAGCAGAATCGTGCTGCGGGACTGTCGCCGCGTGAGGCGTGGCAGGCGACGAAAGCCACTTTCATCGCGCAATACGCAACAGGCGACCCTGAACAGACGAACCTATTCAACATTATACCAATCGAGAGTTCAAGTAGCGCAAATCGTCGGCGGGACGCCGACGCTACGAACACGCTTCGCGTAGCGTCGGCGTCCCGCCGACGATTTGCGCTACTTGAAACCCCAGTTGGTATTATACGCGCGTCTTTCGCCCTGTGGACGCTTTAGCGGAGGACTTGAAACGATGGTGGGAAGCGGGTTAGCAAACGTGCTGGACGCCTTCGAGGGGCTATCGCCCGACCCCAGCTGGGCGTTTCTGGGGCTGACCCAGAAGCAGACCAGCTACGCCACGCACGGCTACCATCGCTACCCTGCCAAGTTCATTCCGCAGCTGGCGGCGCGGCTCATCCGAGAATACTCCACTGAGGGCGACCTTGTTGTAGACCCGTTTATGGGTTCAGGCACAACGCTGGTGGAGGCGAAACTGCTCCGACGCCCAAGTGTGGGTGTGGACATCAACCCCGTCGCCCATCTGGTGGCGCGGGCAAAAACCCAAGCGATTGAGCCTGCACGACTGACGCTTGCCTTCGAGCAACTCGCCGAGCGGCTTGCCGCGCCCGCTCAGCCCAGCTTATTCGGATACCCTGAAGGTAGCTTACTTGCCTCAACCGATGTGGAATGGCATGAACGCCTGCGCTACTGGTTCCCCGAAGCGACGCTGCGTCAGCTCACGCAGATTCAGCGCGCTATCGACGCGCTGGAAGGCGAGGCGGAACGCATTTTCTTTAACTGTGCGCTTTCGCATACGCTCAAATCGGTTTCCTACTGGCATGACCGCAGCGTGAAACCGATGCGTAAGCTGGAAAAGCCCATTCCAGACGCACGCGAAGTATTTTTGCGTCATGCTAAGCGGATGACGCGCGGCAACCGCGAATACTGGAGCCTGTTGTGTGAGCGGAACGCGCTGGACACCTCTGCCCAGCCCTTCTGCGCTGACGCACGCGCGCTACCTGTGAACGATGAGACCGCCGCACTCGTCGTCACCTCGCCTCCATATGTGACCAGCTATGAGTACGCCGACCTGCATCAGCTCAGCGCGCTCTGGTTCGGCTGGGCAAGCAACCTGCGCGAGTTCCGCGAAAACTTCATCGGGCGTTCCAACGGCGTCCACGAAACGCTTTCTGAACTGAACTCGCCGCTGGCTGAGCGTATCGTTGCCCAGATTGGCGTGTCTAACGCCCGCAAGGCGCGCGAGGTGGAGCTTTACTTTGCGGAGATGCTGGCGTGCTTTCGCGAAATGCGCCGCGTGCTAACAGCGGGCGGCTATGCCTGCATCGTGATTGGCAACACGCACCTGTGCGGCGTGGAAGTTCAGAATGCGCAGGTGTTCGCCGAGCAGCTGGAATCGTTGGGCTTCACGCTGGAGCGCGTCATCCTGCGCGAGATTCCGTCCAAAATCCTGCCCCGCACGCGCGACAAAGCCACAGGCAAGTTCGCCAAAACGGGGGAAGCGGACTATGTGGCATATCCAACGGAGTATATCGTCATCGTCAGGAAAGGGTAGAGCGGGGCGCGAAATCTGCTGTTGCTCGCTTCGCCCCCAATGACCCATGGAGACTGGTCTTCACCAACGCCGTTCGGTATAATACCGCCTGATGGAACGGGCGACCCTGTTGCTGGAGATTGGGTGCGAGGAGATTCCCGCCGCGTTTATGCGCGGCGCGCTGGAGCAGCTTCAGGAGAAACTGATCGAGCTGCTGCGTGAATCCCGACTGGAACATGGCGAAATCCGTACGCTGGGCACGCCGCGCCGCTTGATCGCCCTCGTTTCTGAGGTCGCTCTGCAACAGACGCCTGAGGAGCGCGCGGTGCGCGGTCCCGCGAAACGCGCCTGCTTCGACGCGCAGGGCAACCCGACGCAGGCGTTGATTGGCTTCGCCCGCTCGCGCGGCGTGGAACCCCATCAGGTACAGTTTCAGGAGACCCCTCAGGGCGAATACGCCTTCGTGCAGGAATACGACCCTGGTCAGCCCGCCGTGCGCGTGCTGTCGGAAGAGTTGCCCCGAATGATCCTCTCGATGACCTTCCCCAAGATGCTGCGCTGGGGGAGCCGAAAAATGCGTTTCGGGCGTCCCATCCGCTGGATGGTCGCGCTGCTGGGTCAAGAGGTAATCCCCTTCGAGTTGGAGGGCATCCCGTCAGGCAGGTACAGTCGCGGACATCGCTTCCTCGCGCCGGAGCCATTTGAAGTGGAGTCGCCCGAACGGTTTCTGGAACAGTTGCGGGCGCGGCATGTGATCGCGGATCCTGAGGAACGGGCGCGGATGATTGTGGACGGCGCGACGCGCCTGGCGCACACCCTCGGCGCACGCCCTGTGATTGACCCTGAGTTGCTCGAAGAGAATGTGTTTCTGGTGGAGCAGCCCCATCTGCTGCTGGGCGGGTTTCCTGAAAGCTTTTTGCGCCTGCCCGCCCCGGTGCTGGTCTCCGCGATGAAAAAGCACGAGAAGTTTTTTCCTGTCGTAGATGCTGAAGGCGCGCTGTTGCCCCACTTCATCTCGGTTTACAACAACGGCGACCCCGACAAGGTGCGCGAGGGTAACGAGTGGGTGCTGGTCGCTCGCTTCAACGACGCGGCGTTCTTTTTTGAGGAAGACCGCAAGCAGCCGCTGGAGGCGTTCGTGCCTGCGCTGGGGCGGATTCTTTATCAGCAGAAGCTGGGCACGCTGCTGGATAAGGTGCATCGGTTGGAGACCCTGATGGAGCGTCTCGCGCACGCGCTCGATTGGGACGCCGAGCATCGTGCGCTGGCGCAGCGAGCCGCCCTGCTGTGCAAAGCCGACCTCGCGACGCAGATGGTGATGGAGTTCCCCGACCTACAGGGCGTGATAGGGGCGGAGTACGCGCGGATGGCGGGCGAAGACGAGCGCGTGGCGCAGGCGATTGCCGAGCATTATATGCCGCGCCATGCGGGCGACCCCGTACCGGAATCGCCCCTCGGACGCGCGTTAGCCGTGCTGGATCGCATCGACGCGCTGGTGGGCTATGTGGGGCTGGGCTACCTGCCGAAAGGCTCGTCGGACCCGTTTGGGCTGCGCCGCGCGGCGGCGGGCGTGGTGGAGATTTTGCAACACGAACCCGACTACCCGACGCTGGCGGAACTGGTACAGCGCGCCTACGACGCCTATCGCGAGCAGCGCGCGCCGCTTAAGCCCCTCATCGCTGTTCAAGCCGACCTCCGCACGCTGTTTTACAGCCGAATCGAGGCGCTGCTGGAGGAGCAGGGCGTGCGCTACGACCTGATTCGCGCCGCACTCGGCGCAGGCTGGGACGACTCGGTATACGGCTTTATGCAGCGGGCGCGTCTGCTGCAGCAGCATGCTGAAACGCCCGACTTCCTGCCCTTGGTGCAGACTGCCACGCGCCCTGCGAACATCCTCGCCGCCGCCGAGAAAAAGGGCATCAAAGCCCTCGCTGCTCTCGATGCGGTAGACGCAACGCTGTTCGAACACGAGACGGAGCGCGTCCTGTTCGAGCAGCTCGCCCAGGCGACGCCGCGCTTCGAGGGACTATATTACAAACACGACTACGAGGCAATTTATGATGCGCTGCATGCACTCGCGCCCGCTGTGAACGCCCTATTCGACGGCGTGATGGTCATGACCGACGACGCTGCGCGCCGTCAGAATCGCCTGAACTTGCTCGCGTGCGCGAACCGGCTCTACCTCGCGCTGGCGGACTTCACGCAGGTGGTGCAGGAGTAGCGGACGAGTACCGCATGGCTACAACCTGCTTGCCGACGACCCCGCCTCGATGAGATACCAGCGCCCATCCACGCGCTCGAAGGTATAGGAAATATACACCAGACGCCGCACGCCCGTCGCCTCGTCGATATACTGATGCTCGCCGCGCACAACCAGCTGCGTCTCGCCGCGTTTCGAAATCCGATCGAAGCGAATCTGCTCGGTCTTCACTGCGCGGATGGCGTCGCGGGTCATTTCGATGTAGTCCTGAGCGGGCAGCGAGTAGGCGTATTGCCCGTCCAGATAGATGGCGATGTAGCTGTTCGGGCGGATGTAGCGTTCGATGAAGCTGGGGTCGCGCAGCATCCACGCCGCGCGCAGGTCGCTCAAGAGCTGCTGTCGCTCATCGGGCGGACGACGCTCCAGATAATAGGGCGTCTCCACATAGAGGGGCACTTCAACCAGCACGGTATGCGGATAGGGGCGCGGCGGCAGATAGACCACGCGATAGACCACCACAAACGGCGGGCAGGGGTCATAGTACCAGTACGGCGCGTATACCACGCGATACGGCTCGGGATAGATGTAGTAGTAACGATAGCCGAATCGGAAGTTGCCCAGTCGGTAGTCCACATAGAAGCCGCTGTAGGCGTAGCCGGGGTCAATCGGCACCAGCACATAACGGTCGCGCCAGCGGAGGGGGTTCAAACCTTCGGTTTGGCGCACCAGCGCAGGCAGGGTGGTGTTTTCAAGGGGTACGGGACGGTTCTGGATTTGCGCGGGTTGCTGCGGCGGGGTCAGCACGGGGCGCGCCTCGAACGGCACAGGACGCCCCTCTAAGGGCACGCGTCGTCCCTCCAGCGGCACGCGCCCTGAATCGCGTTGTGGCTGCGGCGCGTTCGAGGGGTTCGAACCCGACGAGCCGCTGCGCGGCTTCTTGCGGAACGGGTTCTCGTCCGACTGCTTCGAGGGCGCGTTCGCAGGTTGCTGCGGGTTGCCCTGCTCCTTGTTCTCGATGGGGCGAGGCTTGTTGCCTTTGTTGTCGTCGCCACTGCGCGATGGGCTGGACTTCTCGTCCGACTGGCGTGACGGCGCGGGCTTGTTATCGCCTTTCTTGCCTTCGGTCTTGCGCACCAATCCGCCCAGCCCGTCGTCAGCGAAACTGAAACTGAACACCAATGCCCCAATCAACCATAAATAGCGCATCGTCGCCTCCTGTATGTTTAAAGTGTACCTCGAATCGGTTCAACGAGGGGAGATTCCTCGCTTCGCTCGGAATGACGCAGCTAACAAACCAGCCCAAATCGTCATTCCGAGCGAAGCGAGGAATCTCGCCCGCATTCATAAGACGCTTATCATCGCAGGGGCGTTACGCCGCTCTAACAATAAGTCCCTCAAAGGTAAAATCGTCTCCAAACTGTTGTGCAGAGCTGTGTAAACCCCCTCCTTGAGGTTCCCCCTACTGCGTAGGGGGAACCGTGCAGGGTTCGGTTCCCCCCGCTTCGCGGGGGGAACCTTATGGAGGGGGGGATAGTCAGTTTATTACACCGATTGGGGTTTCAAGCGAGACAAAACCGTCGTAGGTGGCGCGTCGGCAGTTTTCGCCCTCACCCCCAGCCCCTTCTGACAAGGGTACAACGCTTAGGTACACTGTGCTGCGCGGGGCGACCTTTTTGCCCTCACTCCCTGCCCCCTCTCCCACGCGGTGGGAGAGGGGAGCGAGGGCGCACGGCGCAGCCGCGTTC
>CAYYCA010000067.1:0-8950 GCA_964470265.1 uncultured Fimbriimonadales bacterium
CCCGAGCCGAGCCTGCAGCACGCCGTGATGATCGAAGCCGTCGAGAACCACATGCCCGAAGTGATTATTATCGACGAGATAGGCACGGAGCTGGAAGCCTACGCCGCCCGCACGATTGCCGAGCGCGGCGTGCAACTCATCGGCACGGCGCACGGCACGACGCTGGAGAACCTGCTGATGAACCCCACGCTCTCCGATTTGGTGGGGGGCATTCAGACCGTCACGCTCTCCGATGAGGAGGCGCGCCGCCGCGGCACGCAGAAGACCGTGCTGGAGCGAAAAGCCCCGCCCACTTTCGATGTGCTGATTGAGATTCTGGACTATCATCGCCTTGCTATCCATCACGATGTGGCGCAGACGGTGGATCGGATGCTGCGCGGCAACCCGCCCCGCCCCGAAATCCGCGTCCAGACCGACGGCGGCGGCTTCGAGGTCGTCCAGCGGAGCGACCTACTGCCTCGCGCGACGCAGACCGAGCTGCCGTTGCACGACCACGAGGCGACTTACGCGCCTGCGCCTGCCCGTGCGACAGCGGTGGTCGGCGGCGACGCGAAGCGCGGGACCCCCTCGCGCGTGTTTCCCTACGGCGTAAGCCGCAGCCGCCTAGAGAAGGCGCTGCGCGACCTGCACCTGCCCGCCTATGTCGCGCGCGATGTCTCCGACGCGGACGCGGTGGTGGTGCTGCATTCCACTTTCCAGCGACGCCCGCCGAAAGTGCGCGAGGCGTTGCAGCGCAACCTGCCAATCGCCATCGTGCGCAGCAACACCTACGCCCAGCTGGTGAGCGCGTTGCGCGACCTGTTCCACAAGCCCCAGAACGGCGAATCGGCGGAGGAGCGCGCCCTGCGCGAAGCGGAAGAGGGCGTGGAGCGGGTGCTGGCGACGGCGGAGCCGTATGAACTCTCGCCTCAGAACAGCTATCTGCGCCGACTGCAACACCAGCTCATCGAAAAATATCGCCTGCTCTCCGAAAGCGTCGGCGAGGAGCCGAACCGCCGCGTGCGCATCCTGCCCATCTACACCGACACTCAGCGGGAGGACTGATGGCGCGCGCGCCGTTCATCACCTTCGAGGGCGTCGAGGGCGCGGGAAAAACGACCCTCGCCCTGCGCTTCGCAGACTGGCTGGAGGCGCAGGGAGTCTCGGTGGTGCGCACGCGCGAGCCGGGCGGCAGCGAGCTGGGCAAGCAGCTGCGCCCGATGATTTTGCATCAGCCGCTGGACGCCTACGCGGAACTCTTCCTGCTGCTCGCTGACCGCCGTCAGCATACGCTGGAGGTCATCCTGCCCGCGCTGGAGCACGGAATCTGGGTCGTCTGCGACCGCTACGCCGACTCCACGCTGATGTATCAGGGCTATGGGCGCGGGTTGGATATCGAACTGTTGCGTCAGCTCAACGCGATTGCCACGAACGGGCTGCAACCCGACCTGACCGTGCTCATCGACCTGCCCGTGGAAGTCGCTCTCGCCCGCGCGAACGATCCCAACCGCTTCGAAGCAGAAGCTGTCGAGTTCCACGAGCGCATTCGCGCGGGCTACCTTCAGGAAGCCGCACGCGCTCCTGAGCGGTACATCACCCTGAACGGGCTGGAATCGCCAGAAAGCCTGCTTGCGCAGCTGCAGACCGTCGTACAGGAGCGGTTTTTGTCAGACAACGGGAATTTTCATCCGCGCGGTGAATCCCCCTAATGTGAGCCGAATCGCCTTCCTCTGGCTGATGGGAGCATTGTTGATGCAGTCTGTAGCGCAGACGCGCGTTCTGTATGTTTCTCCAGACGGGGACGACGCCTGGTCAGGCAAGCGGGCGACGGCGAATCGCTCGCGGAGCGACGGACCGCTGCGCACCCCTCAGCGCGCCCTGCAGCTCTTGCTCCAGAGCGACCCTGCGCCGACCGAGATTCGCCTGCGCGGGGGCGTCTACTTCCTGCAAGCGCCGATTCTGATCACGCCCGAACATACCGAGAAAGCACAGGGCAAGCTGACCATCGCTGCCTACAAAAACGAGCAGCCGATTTTGAGCGGCGGGCAGCGTATTACGGGCTGGAAGCAGAGCGAGTGGAATGGCAAAACCGTCTGGGTCGCTGACCTCCCCGCTGTGCGCGAAGGCAAATGGTACTTTCGGCAACTGTTCATCAACGGCCAACGCGCCGTGCGCGCACGCTATCCCAACCGCGGCTACCTGAAGGTGGAAGCGCTTCCCGACAGCACGCCCGACTGGTTTCAAGGACACATGCGCTTCCGCTATCGAGAGGGGGATATTCCGCCGTTGAGTGCGCTTGAGGAGGGCGAGGCGCTGGTATTCAACCGCTGGGTGGAGAATCGCTTGCCGTTGAAGGCGATCGACCCACAGGAGCGGATACTCAGTTTCGGCAAGCGCAGCACTTTCGCGTTGCAGGAGGGCGACCTCTACTATCTGGAGAACCTGCCAGAGGCGCTGGACGCGCCGGGCGAGTGGTATCTGAGCCGTCGTGAGGGGAAGCTCTATTACCTGCCGCGCGTGGGCGAACGGATTGAGACCGTCGAGGCAATCGCCCCTACCCTGCCCCAGCTCGTGCGGCTCGTCGGCGCGCCAGAACAGGGGCGTTATGTGGAGGGCGTCCGATTCGAGGGCGTCGTGTTTCGCCACACTGAATGGTCGTTGCCTGCAGAGATGGAAACGGGCGGTTTCGTGCAGGCAGCGTTTGGCGTGCCCGCCGCGATTTACGCAGAAGGCGCGCGCCGCTGTGAGTTCTTCCAATGCGTCATCGAGCAGGTCGGAACCTACGGGATTGAGCTGGGGCGCGGCTGCCAGTATCATCGTATCGAGGGTTGTGATATTCGCGATTTAGGCGCGGGCGGCGTCAAAATCGGCGAGCCGAGCATCCGCGATAATCCCAATGAGCAGACCTTCGGCAACATCGTGCAGGACTGCGTTATTCAGGACGGCGGCAAACTGTTCGCCAGCGCGATTGGCGTCTGGATCGGGCAAAGCTACAGCAACCGACTTGTCCACAACACCATCAGCGACTTCTACTACACCGGCATCTCCATCGGCTGGACCTGGGGCTACGGTCAATCGCTCGCGGGGGGCAACCTTGTGGAGTTCAACCATGTGCATCATATTGGCGTACGCTCTGACGGCGACGGTCCCGTGCTGAGCGACATGGGCGGGATTTACACGCTGGGGACTCAGCACGGCACAGTTATTCGAAACAACCACTGGCACGACATCGCGGGCTACCGCTATGGCGGCTGGGGGATTTACTTCGACGAGGGCAGCACAGGGATTGTGGCGGAGAACAACCTTGTCTACCGCACGACGCACGGGGGCTTCCACCAGCACTACGGGCGCGAGAACCTCGTGCGCAACAATATCTTCGCCTATGCTCGCGACCACCAGATTCAGGCGTCACGCCCTGAAAACCATCTGCGCTTCACTTTCGAGCGCAATATTGTGCTGGGCAAGGGCGCGCAGTGGCTCGCGGGCGGAATCGACGCCAACTTGCGCTTCGATTACAACCTCTACTGGCGTGAGGACGGGAGCGAGCTGCGCTTCGGCGGAGACGATTTCGCCGCATGGCAGGCGAAAGGACAGGATGCCCACTCGCGCATCGCCGACCCGCTGTTTGAGAACCCCGCGGCGGGCGACTTTCGCCTCAAGCCCAGTTCGCCTGCTTTCGCGCTGGGGTTCAAGGCGTTCGATGTCTCAACAGCAGGGGCGCGGCGGAAGCGATAGGGGGCGTTCTTCTACTTCAGAATCGCCCGCAAAAACTGCCCCGTATAACTGGCTTCGCAGGCGGCGACCTCCTCGGGCGTCCCTTCCGCCACGATATAACCGCCTGCGTCGCCCCCTTCTGGCCCCAGATCGATAATCCAGTCCGCTGTCTTGATTACATCAAGGTTATGCTCGATGACAATCACCGTGTTGCCCGCGTCCACGAGTCGGTGCAGCACGCCGAGCAGCTTGCGCACATCCTCGAAGTGCAGTCCTGTGGTGGGTTCGTCCAGAATGTAGACCGTGTTGCCTGTGGCGCGTTTGCTGAGTTCGGTCGCGAGCTTGACGCGCTGCGCCTCGCCGCCCGAGAGCGTCGGCGCAGGCTGACCCAGCCGAATGTAGTCCAGCCCCACATCGTAGAGCGTCTGCAGCTTGCGAGCAATCGCAGGGAACGGCGCGAAGAACGCCAGCGCCTCCTCCACCGTCATGTTCAGCACATCGGCGATGGTCTTGTCCTTGAACTTCACTTCGAGCGTCTCACGGTTGTAGCGCAGCCCTTTGCACACTTCGCAGGGCACATACACATCGGGCAGGAACTGCATTTCGATTTTAATCATGCCGTCGCCGCGGCAGGCTTCGCAGCGTCCGCCCTTCACATTGAAGCTGAACCGTCCGGGTTGATAGCCGCGCGCGCGGGCTTCGGGCGTACTCGCAAACAGCTCGCGAATCGGGTCAAACACGCCCGTATAGGTGGCGGGGTTGCTGCGCGGGGTACGTCCAATCGGCGACTGGTCGATGTCGATCACCTTATCCACAAACTGCAGTCCGTCGATATGGTCATGCTCGCCCCAGATGCGCCGCGCGCCGTACACATGGTACATCAGGCGGGGGAAGAGCGTCTCCTGAATCAGGGTGCTTTTGCCCGACCCCGACACGCCCGTGATGCACACGAATAGCCCCAGCGGGATGCGCACTGTAAGGTTTTTGAGGTTGTTGGCGCGCGCGCCGTAGAGAACCAGCCAGCGTTCGGGGTGCGGCGGACGGCGCATGGCAGGAACCTCGATGCGCCGCTTGCCCGACAGATACTGTCCTGTGAGGCTATCGGGGCAGTTGATGACCTCCTGCACCGTGCCCGCGACGACCACCTCGCCGCCATGCTCGCCCGCGCCAGGTCCTAAGTCGATAACCCAGTCGGCGGCGCGGATGGTCTCCTCGTCGTGTTCGACCACCAGCACGGTGTTGCCCAAATCGCGCAGGCGTTGCAGGGTGTGAATGAGCTTCTGGTTGTCGCGCTGGTGCAGCCCGATACTGGGTTCGTCCAGCACATACAGCACGCCCATCAGCCCAGAGCCGATTTGCGTGGCGAGGCGGATGCGCTGCGCCTCGCCGCCCGACAGCGTGGTCGCCGCGCGGTCTAAGGTCAGATAGCCTAGCCCAACATCGAGCAGGAAGTTCAGGCGCGTGCGCACCTCTTTGAGGATGCGCTCGGCGATGGCGCGCTCACGCGGCGTGAGTTGCGCTTCTAAATCGGCGAACCAGCGCGCCGCCTCCTCGATGCTCATCGCCGTGACCTCCGCGATGTTCTTGCCTCCGACCGTCACCGCGAGGCTTTCGGGCTTGAGGCGTTTGCCCCCGCATACGGGGCACGGGCGCGTCGCCATAAACTGCTCCAGCTCCTGCTTGATGTATTCGCTTTCGGTCTCCTCGTACCGCCGCTTGAGGATGTTAATCACGCCCTCGAACTCGGTATCAATATAGCGCGTGCGCCCCCAACGGTTGCGGAACTCGACGGTCACATTGCCTTTCGTACCGTACATCAGGGCGTGGAACTGTTCAGGGGTAAGTTCCTGCAGAGGCGTGTCGACGGTGAAGCCGAGTCGTTTGGCGACGCCCTCGAACATCGCCAGCCGCCAGTCGGTGAGTTCCCCGTCGCGTTTGACGAACGGGCGCAGTGCGCCCTGCCGTATCGAAAGACTGCGGTCAGGCGCAATCAGTTCAGCGTCGAACTCGGTTTTTGTGCCCAGCCCGGTGCATTCGGGGCATGCGCCGTAGGGACTGTTGAACGAGAAGTTGCGCGGCTCCAGCTCGCCCAGACTGACGCCGCAATCGGGGCAGGCAAAATGCTCGGAAAAGTGCAACTCGGTATCGGGCGCGACAGGCTCTCCTGCAACGAGCAGCGGTTGAGGCATAACAAGATTATACCCATCGGGTATAATCTTGTATCCTGCCGTGTGCGTGACGCCTGAGGTGGATCGAACCGTCGCCAATCTTGGCAGGGAGCGACGGCTTGGCTGAGTGGCAGCGTCGCAACCGCGACGAATCGCGAAGCGAGCCGAACCTCCCAAAAAGGAACCTGGGGTTCGCAACCCCAACGGCGCACGGCACGGCGGGGAAATAAGCAGGTTTCACTCCCTCAAGCGCGAATCGAACAGCCCGTGAATCGGGAGTTGCAGCGCACACTCTACGGGCATCTGTTCATCCTGCCATGGCTGGCGGGATTTCTGCTGTTCACGCTCTACCCTATCCTCGCCACGCTCTACTTCAGCTTCACGGACTATAATGTGCTGGGCGCGCCGCGCTGGGTGGGATTGCAGAACTATCAGAGCCTGCTCGCCGACCGCGACTATTTCTGGAAATCGGTCGGCAACACGCTGTTTATCATGATTGAAGTGCCCCTGAGCATCATTTTGGGGATTGGTCTGGCGTTGCTGTTGAACCTCTCACTGCGGGGTCAGGCGGCGTATCGGGCGCTGTTTTATCTGCCCTCCGTGGTGCCTGCAGTGGCGACGGCGTTTTTGTGGGTGTGGGTGCTGAACCCGCAGAACGGGCTGGCTGCGCCCGTGAACGCGGGGCTGAATCGGCTCGGACTGGCGTCTATCAACTGGTTTACCGACCCCGCCACCGCAAAGTGGGGCTTTATCGTGATGGACTTGTGGGCGATTGGGAGCGTGATGGTGATTTATCTGGCGGCGTTGCAGGGCGTGCCGACGCACCTGTACGAAGCGGCGCGCATCGACGGCGCACGCGGCTGGCAACTGATTCGGCATGTCACCCTCCCGCAAATCGCGCCCGTGATTCAATATATGCTGATTATCGGGGTCATCGGCGCGTTCCAGTATTTCACGCAGACCTATGTCGCCACGCGCGGGGGACCCGAAAATAGCACGATGTTCTACGCGCTCTACCTGTTTCAGAACGCCTTTGAGTTTTTCCGTTTCGGACACGCCTGCGCGATGGCGTGGCTGCTGTTTCTGATTACTCTGCTGGCGACTTATGGGATATGGAAAATATCTTTGAGTAAGGTGTTTCAGGAGGGGTAGAACCCGCAGAGACAGACCCTATATTGGGTCTCAATCTCTCATAACTCAAACAGGTCGTCGCGCGAGGGACCACACTGATTGAGAATGTCTCGCAAGGTGCCGCGCGCGAGTTCACTGTGGAGAGGTACAACAGGGCGAAATTCGCCTTTAGCAAGGCTGACATGACTGCCTTTTTGTCGGACAACCTCGAAGCCTGCTTTCTGAAGCAAGCGTATAAGTTCCTGCCCCGATAGCACGGGCAGTTTAGGCATGCACAGCGACCTCCAGAGGGTAAAAAACGACTTCCGCCGCGCTTTCAGGGACATCCTCGCCGAAACTCTCTATGTAGAGCTCGACCGCTTCCTGTAAATTCGCGCGCGCCTCGTCCAGTGTGCGACCCTGCGTCGTCACATTCAGTTCTACACAGCGAGCGATGTACCAGTCGCCTTCGCGCGTGATGAGAGCCGTATAACGCCGTGTCCGGGTCCTGCTGCGTCGCATAGGACAAGTATACCGAACAGAGTAACCTCCCCTGCCCAGCGCTATTCCATCATCGCCAGAAACTCATTAAAGAACGGGCGGCTGTCCCACGGACCGGGCGCGGCTTCAGGGTGGTACTGCAGGGTAATCACCTTCAAATCGCGGTGGCGTACGCCCTCCACTGTGTTGTCATTCAGGTTGATATGCGTCAGCTCCAGCCCTGTGCCTTCTAAACTTTCTAAGTCCACTGCGTAGCCGTGATTTTGGGCGGTGATGTCCACGCGCCCGGTGAGCAGGTTCTTCACGGGATGGTTGCCGCCGCGATGCCCGAACTTGAGCTTGTAAGTGCGCGCGCCCAGCGCCAGCGCTACCAGCTGATTGCCCAGACAGATGCCTGCCACAGGAACCTTGCCCAGCAGCTGCCGCACAGTATCGATTACGGGTTGCAGGCGCGCGGGGTCGCCCGGTCCGGGTGAGAGCAGCACGCCGTCGGGCTGATAGGCGAGAATCTCGTCGGCGGGCGTCGTGGCGGGCAGGATAATGGAGCGTACGCCCAGACTCGCCAGTCGGCGTGGGATGTTCCACTTCACCCCGCAATCCAGAATCACGACGCGCTTGCGATAGCCGTCGTCGGGGGCGTGCATCGGTTCCATCCCGTCGCGTCCCCACTTGTAGGGCTGGGGGGTGGTCACGCGATACACAAAGTCTTCCTCATCGTAGCGTGGGGCGGTCTGCAGGCGGTGAAGCGCCTCTTCGGGCGTCTCGTCAGTGGTAATCGTCGCCATCATCACGCCGTGATAGCGCACACGCAGCGTAATGGCGCGGGTGTCCACGCCGCTAATCGCTACCACGCCCCGCGCGGCTAAGTAGTCGTGAATCGCCTGACGCGCGCGCCAGTTCGAAGGCGTGTCGCACGCCTCGCGCACCACAAAGCCCGCCGCCTGCGCCTGACGCGACTCGTCGTCCTCGCTGTTCACGCCGTAGTTGCCAATCAGCGGGTAGGTCATCAGCACAATCTGACCAGCGTAGGAGGGATCCGTCAGAATCTCCTGATAGCCCGTCATGCTGGTGGTGAACACCAGCTCGCCTGTTGCTCGACCTGTCGCGCCCAGCGACTCGCCCGTGAACACGCTGCCGTCTTCCAGCACCAGATGCGCCTTCATTCAGCGGGAAAGTATACCTTTAACCCAAGTTGCTACCTATACTGAGATTCCTCACCTTCGGCTCGGAATGACAAGCTCATTTTTGCAACAACCACTCTATAATACCGATTGGGGTTTCAAGCGAGACGAAACTTTCGTAGGGGGCGCGTCGGCGGTTTTCGCCCTCACCCCCAGCCCCTCTCCCGCGCTGTGGGAGCGGGGAGCCAAGCGCGTGTGTCGCACCGCTGGTTCCCCCTACTGCGTAGGGGGAACCAAACTGCTTTTCGGTTCCCCTCGCGAAGCGGGGGGAACCTTAAGGAGGGGGGCAAAGCGGCT